>NZ_JBHJWQ010000016.1:0-75691 GCF_042266885.1 Streptomyces sp. NPDC056061
TCCCCGGGCAGATCCGGGGAAGGGGCGGGCCTCCGCCGTACGGGGCCGGGGCCGGGGCCTGGAGCCTGGGGCCTACTTCGCCTCGGCCTTGAGGAGCTCGGCGAGCTCCTCGTCGGACTCGCGGCCCGGCGTCGGCAGGTTGAACTTGGTGATCGCGAAGCGGAAGACCACGTAGTAGACCGCCGCGAAACAGAGGCCGACGAGCATCAACAGCCACGGCTTGCTCGCGATTCCGAGGTTCAGCAGGAAGTCGACGGCACCTGCCGAGAAGCCGAAGCCGTCCTTCATGCCGAGCGCCCAGGTGAGGGCCATCGAGACACCGGTCAGCACCGCGTGCACCGCGTAGAGCGCCGGGGCGATGAACATGAACGTGAACTCGATCGGCTCGGTGACACCGGTCACGAAGGCGGTGAGCGCGAGGGAGAACATCATGCCGCCGACCACCTTGCGGCGCTCCGGGCGGGCACAGTGCACGATCGCGAGGCAGGCCGCCGGAAGGGCGAACATCATGATCGGGAAGAAGCCGGTCATGAACTGTCCGGCCGTCGGGTCACCGGCCAGGAAGCGGTTGATGTCGCCGCTCTTGCCCTGGAACTCACCGGCCTGGAACCACGGGAACGAGTTCAGCAGGTGGTGCATGCCGACCGGGATCAGCGCACGGTTGGCGACACCGAAGATGCCCGCGCCGACCGCGCCCGAACCGACGAGCCACTCGCCGAAGTTGTGCAGCCCGGTGCCGAGCACCGGCCAGATGTAGCCGAAGACGATGCCGATGACCAGACCGGCGAACGCGGAGAGGATCGGGACCAGGCGGCGCCCGCCGAAGAAGCCCGCCCAGGACGGCAGCTTCGTCCGGTAGAACCGCTGGTAGAGCAGCGCGACCACGATGCCCATCACCACACCGCCGAGGACCTTCGCGTCCACCGGGGCGTCCGTCATGACGACCTTGCCGTCGACGACCGTGGCGACCTGCGGGAGGTTGCTGTCCGTGAAGGTGGCCAGCACCTTCTGGAAGACCAGGTAGCCGGTGACGGCCGCGAGCGCCGTCGAACCGTCCGACTTCTTGGCGAAGCCGATCGCGATGCCGACGGCGAACAGCAGCGCCATGTTGTCGAGGATCGCGTTGCCGCCCGCGGCCATGAAGGACGCGATCTTGGTGATGAAGGCCGGGAAGGAATCCCTGCCGAGCATGTCGTCGTTGCCGAGACGGACCAGCAGCGCGGCCGCGGGCAGCACCGCGACGGGCAGCATGAGGCTGCGGCCGATGCGCTGCATGACGGCCATCGCGCCGGCGCCCCTCTTCTTCGTGGCCGCGGACGCGGCGTCTGCCGTGGACATCAATTCCTCCATGGGGGCAAGGCACCGCCCAGGTCGGTGACGAGGGGGGGAGGCGGTGACTCGAAGAAACGCGGCAGAGCGCCACGTGGTCTGGACCACTCGGTGGTTTAGACCAGTTGTAGCACGGTGTGGGTTGGATAAGGAACCTTCGCATTCCGACTGCTTCGCATGAGTGATCGCCCACCCTCGGTGACGCGGCGAAGGCCCCCGGACAACAGGGTCCGAGGGCCTTCGCCGACTGGGCCGAAAGGCCCGTGTGACGTGCTACTTCGTGAGATCTCGCTCGATCTCCGCCTCCAGTTCGTCGGGTTCCCGCCCCGGTGTCTGGAGGTTGAAGGCAATGATCGCGAACCGGAAGATCGCATAGTACGCGGCGGCGAAGACCAGGCCGATCGGGATGATCAGCCACGGTTTGGTGGCCAGGCTCCAGTCGATGACGTAGTCGATCAGCCCGGCGGAGAAGCTGAAGCCGGCCTTCACGCCGAGCGCCCACGTCACCGCCATCGATACACCGGTGAGCACGGCGTGGAACCCGTACAGCAATGGCGCGACGAAGAGGAACGAGTACTCGATCGGCTCGGTGATGCCGGTCACGAACGAGGTGAGGCCGACCGAGAGCATCATGCCGCCGACCGCCTTGCGGCGATGCGGCTTGGCGCAGTGGTAGATCGCCAGTGCCGCGGCCGGCAGGGCGAACATCATGATCGGGAAGAAGCCCGAGGTGAACTGCCCGGCCGTCGGGTCGCCCGCCAGGAACCGGTTGATGTCACCATGCACGACGGTTCCGTCCGGCTTGGTGAAGTCGCCGAACTGGAACCAGACGAAGGTGTTCAGGAACTGGTGGAGGCCGATGACCAGCAGGGCCCGGTTGGCGATGCCGAAGATGCCGGAACCCAGCCAGTCCAGATCCGCCAGCCACTTGGAGAAGCTGGTCAGGCCGTCCCCGACCGGCTGCCAGAGCCAGGCGCACAGGGCGGCGAAGAGCAGGCCGACGAAGGCCATGATGATCGGCACGAGCCGACGGCCGTTGAAGAAGCCCAGCCAGTCCACCAGCTTCACCCGGTGGTAGCGCTGCCAGAACCAGGCGGACAGCAGCCCCATCACGATTCCGCCGAACACCCCCGGGTTCTGGTACTCGGCCGCCGTCACCTTCGCGTTCTCGGTGACGCAGGTGCCGAACCAGGTGCCGCTCGACGTGAACGTCGAGCCCGGCGCGCAGTCCACCGGGAAGGCGTGCAGCACCGCGTAGTAGACGAGGAAGCCGGTCACCGCGGCGAGCGCGGTCGAACCGTCCGACTTCTTCGCCATGCCGATCGCGACGCCGATGCAGAACAGCAGTGGCAGGCCGAGCCCCGAGTCGAGCAGTGCGCCGCCCGCGGCCGCGAACACCTTGGCGACGTTCGTCCAGCCGAGGCCGTCGGCGCCGAACACGTCGGGCTGGCCCAGCCGGTTGAGGATGCCCGCCGCGGGCAGCACCGCGATCGGGAGCTGGAGGCTGCGGCCCATCTTCTGGAGGCCCTGGAAGAAGCTGTTCCACCACGTCTTGCGCGGCGCTGCGGCGGCGGCACTGCTGGAGCTCATCGGCGTCCTCCCGGAACACGGGGCGGTCGGCGGTCGTTGCAAACTGGTGTAGACCACTTGGGGTACGGGGCGTAACCCGCCTGGAAGACGAGGATCGGTGATCGTCATCTTTGAGGACGGTTCAGTCGCCCGCTCGCGAAGCTGGGCCAAACGTGCGTTACGGTGACGAAACGGACCCAGGGTGGGCCGTCGCACGCATGTGAACAAGCAGGGAGAACGCCATGGCCAGCAAGGCCGAGAAGATCGTCGCCGGGCTCGGCGGTATCGACAACATCGACGAGATCGAGGGCTGCATCACGCGCCTCCGCACCGAGGTCCACGACCCGAGCAAGGTCGACGAGGCCGCGCTCAAGGCCGCCGGGGCCCACGGCGTCGTCAAGATGGGCACCGCGATCCAGGTCGTCATCGGCACCGACGCCGACCCGATCGCCGCCGACATCGAAGACATGATGTGACCGGCCGGACCTCCCGCCAGAACCCCGGTGGAACCCGTCGACGGTCTGTCGGCTGAGCCGGACCGCCCGACCGCCCGACTGCCCGACGGTCCGGCCGCCCCGGCCCCCCCACAGGCCCCGCCCCTCAGGACGGGGCCTGTCGCCGTAGGACACCGGACGGCGGACACCGGACGGCCCGCGCCACCGCCCACCGTCGGCCCGCACCGCACCGGTCCCACCGGCCCCGCTCCATCTGCCCGGCCCTGCAGTACATCCGGCCCCGTCCCACCCGACCGGCCCCCGCCCCGCACCCGAACGGCCGCCGCCCCGGCACCCGATAGGGTCGACGCCATGTCTCGCATCGACGGCCGCACCCCCGAACAGCTCCGCCCCGTCACCATCGAACGCGGTTGGAGCAAGCACGCCGAAGGCTCCGTACTCATCGCCTTCGGCGACACCAAGGTCTTCTGCACCGCCTCCGTCACCGAGGGCGTCCCCCGCTGGCGCAAGGGCAGCGGCGAGGGCTGGGTCACCGCCGAGTACTCCATGCTGCCCCGCTCCACCAACACCCGCGGCGACCGCGAGTCCGTCCGCGGCAAGATCGGCGGCCGCACCCACGAGATCAGCCGACTCATCGGCCGTTCACTTCGCGCCGTCATCGACTACAAGGCCCTCGGCGAGAACACCATCGTCCTGGACTGCGACGTCCTCCAGGCCGACGGCGGCACCCGTACCGCCGCCATCACCGGCGCCTACGTCGCCCTCGCCGACGCCGTCGCCTGGGCCCAGCGCAAGAAGCTCGTCAAGCACGGCCGCAAACCGCTGACCGACACCGTCGCCGCCGTCAGCGTCGGCATCGTCGACGGCACCCCCCTCCTCGACCTCTGCTACGAGGAGGACGTCCGCGCGGAGACCGACATGAACGTCGTCTGCACCGGCGACGGACGCTTCGTCGAGGTCCAGGGCACCGCCGAGGCCGCCCCCTTCGACCGCAAGGAACTCGGCGCCCTCCTCGACCTCGCCACCGCCGGCTGCGCCGACCTCACCGCCCTCCAGCACGAGGCCCTCGCCCGCACCCTCGACGCGTGACGGACCGGGCGACGCGGTAGCCCCCGCGCCACCGCAGCCTCCCGCGCCACCACGCGGACCCCCTCCGGCACCGAGGCAACCGAGCACGCACCGCACGCGTCATCACGCACACGGGCGCACGGGTCGAACCGTGCGCCCGTCCGCGTGTCCGCACCAGGGGAGGAACCGCACCATGGCCGACACCACCACCCGCCGCCGCACCACCGCCACCGCACTGACCCTCGTCGGCCTCGGCCTCGCCGTCACCGCGGCGACCGGCTGCGGTGCCGTCGACAAGGCGCTCGACTGCGTCCGCACCGCCGACGCCATCGCGAGCAGCGTCGACAACCTCCAACAGGCCGTATCCAACGCCACGAACGATCCCACTCAGGCGTCCGAGGCCCTCGACGACATCGAGAAGGAACTCGGCGACCTCGGTGACCGGACCGACGACGCCGACCTCGGCAAGGCCGTCGATCACCTCACCACCGCCGTCTCCAACGTCCGCGATGCCATCGACAAGGGCGACAACAGCCTCGACGCCACCCCGGTCGCCGACGCCGCCAAGGAGATCGGCAAGATCTGCACCCCCTGAACCGGGACCGCGTTCCGACCGGAGCCATGCGCCGACCTGCGCCGATGACCCGTCCCCGATACTGGGGGACATGACCCGCCTCATCCTCGCCACCCGCAACGCCGGGAAGATCACCGAACTCCACGCGATCCTCGCCGACGCCGGCCTCGACCACGAACTCGTCGGCGCGGACGCGTACCCCGAGGTCCCCGACGTCAAGGAGACCGGCGTCACCTTCGCCGAGAACGCCCTCCTCAAGGCCCACGCCCTCGCCGCGGTCACCGGCCACCCCGCCATTGCCGACGACTCCGGCCTCTGCGTGGACGTACTCGGCGGCGCCCCCGGCATCTTCTCCGCCCGCTGGGCCGGCACCCACGGCGACGACAAGGCCAACCTGGACCTGCTGCTGGCCCAGCTCTCCGACATCGACGCCTCCCACCGCGGCGCCCACTTCGCCTGTGCGGCGGCCCTGGCCCTCCCCGACGGGACCGAACGCGTGGTCGAGGGCCGTCTCACCGGCACCCTGCGCCACACCCCGTCCGGCACCAACGGCTTCGGCTACGACCCGATCCTCCAGCCCGACGGCGAGAACCGTACCTGTGCGGAACTGACCCCGGCGGAGAAGAACGCGATCAGCCACCGCGGCAAGGCATTCCGGGCCCTGGTGCCGGTGGTGCGGGAGTTGGTGGGGTGAGGCATGCCAATGGGCCGCCCGAGACCGGGCGGCCCATTGGCATGTGCGGCCGGTGGGACTCGAACCCACACGGGATTTCTCCCACGGCGTTCTAAGCGCCGCTCGTCTGCCATTCCGACACGGCCGCCCGCCGACTCATCGTATCGGGCAGGGCGCTGAGTACGAGAGTGGGTTTGTCAATGTGTACTTCGGCGACGGCCTCCGCGACACCAGGTGTCCGTGATGGCGTGGCAGTTCGGACACAGAAGCCGCAGGTTCTCGGCTCGGTCGTCGCTCCAGTCGCCGTTGATGTGGTCGATCTCCAACGTCAGGGGTTTGCCCTGCCAGCACGGACTGGTGCCGCACTCGGCGCATCTCTCGGGCACGCCGATCTCGGTGAGTGCCCGACGCAGCAGTGTGGTCCTGGTGCGATGAGAACCCTCGCGTTTCACCAGTACCTCTTCAGGGCGCTTGGCGGGAGTGGGGCCAGGCAGGCCCCGTTGGTGCGCTTGGCCCAGAAAGTGCGCGGTCGAAAGCCCTTCTTCACCGATCCACCGTCGCAGCAGGCTCCGTTGGTACTGGCTGTCGGGGCGGCCGAGCCTGCGCAGCAGATCGGCGAAGGAACGAGAGTTCTCCACCGCCTCGCGCAGTGTGCTGCCTGCCGGACGAACCCTGGTACGGGCGGGGCCGGCATGACGGAAGTGGGAGATGTCGATGGCGAAGTGGGCGAAGCGATGGAGCAGGTACTTCTTCAGCTTGTTGTACGGACGCGTCCCGAAGAAGGCGACGACCTCGTCGATGTCGGAACACTGCTTCGCTGCCTGGAGCAGCAGCTCGTATGTGTATGTGCGGCTCCGGCTCATGGCATACCGGCCCGGGCTCGACGGCTCCTGGCGCGACCGCGATAGGTGTCGGTCACCGAGTGGCAGTTGGGACACAGCAGCCGCAGGTTCTCCAGGCGGTTGTCCCACCACTCGCCGTTGACGTGATCCACCTCAAGGGGCAGCGGTCGGCCCCGCCATACGGGTTCCGTTCCGCAGGTCGCGCACCGTTGAGCAACGCCGAGTGCAGTCATGGCGGACTTGAGGCGAGCTCCGGGAACGCGGCGGGCATGCGGTGAGCGTCCTCGACGAGCAGTTGTCGGGTCGTGCGGCGACGCTGCTTCTTCCCCGTTCTCGTCGGCCGGGTGAAGTGGGTGGTGTCCAGGCCGTACGACTTGATGCGACGGCTGATGTTGGTGTGGTGGCCGCCGACCGGCTCGACGCCGAGGCGCCGAAGCACCTCGTGCACGCTGGTCGAGGCCGCGACCACGGGTTCGAGGACCTCCCTCGTCCAGCGGGAGCCTTCGCGCTCGAAGTGCTTGGTGTCCACGCCCATCTTCCTCATGCGCTCGCGGACGTAATGCCTCGTCGGGCTTCTCGGGTCCACTCCGAGCCGTGCCAACGCCTCCGACAACGTCCGCGAGGATGCGGCCGCCTCGGCGAGCCGTTCTCGCGTGTACGGACTTGCCCCCATGCTTCCCCTCCGTGTCCGGCCGCGTGTTCGCGTCCCCGTACGGATCAACGAGCCGCCTATCGGAGCGTCACGTCCGATATCCGACAAAATGTGGAATGACCTGCACCGTTTCAAGCGAAGCCGAAGCGGCGAAGGGTATTCCGGTGAGTGGGAGTGCTCGGATCAGAACTTCGGGTCCGGTGTCTGCGAGGCGGCGAGCCCCGCCGCCTCCTCGGGGGTCGCCACCGACGGTGGGGAGCCGGCCAGGGGGCGTCGGGCGGTCTCCTTCATGCAGGCCACGGCGATCACGCCGACCAGGGCGGCGGCCATCGCGTAGTAGGCGGGCATCAGCTGGCTGCCGCTCCAGCTGATCAGGGCCGTGATCACCAGCGGGGTCGTCCCGCCGAACAGCGAGGCCGAGAGGTTGTAGCCCACGGACAGGGAGCCGTAGCGGACCTGGGTGGGGAAGAGGGCGGGGAGGGCGGCGGACATGGTGCCGAGCATGCAGACCAGGGAGAGCCCCAGCATCAGCATGCCGGTCGTGATGGCGAGGACGCCGCCCTGGCGGATGAGCAGGAACGCCGGCAGGGAGAGGAAGAAGAACCCGAGCATGCCGGTCGTCAGGAGCGGCTTGCGCCCGAAACGGTCGGACAGCCTGCCGACCCGGCTGATGACCAGCATCAGGAAGACCATCACGGCGAGCAGGACGAGCAGGCCGTGCGTCTCGCTGTAGCCGAGTTCGTCGGAGAGGTACGTCGGCATGTACGACAGCAGCATGTAGTCGGTGATGTTGTACGCGCCGACCAGGCAGATGCAGAGGATCAGCGTCGGCCAGTACTGCCGGAAGATGGTGGCGAGGTCGCCCTTGGTGGTGGTCTCGACCCCGTCGGCGGCCTCGGTGGCGTGGACGGTCCCGCCCTCCAGCTTCTGGAACGCGGGCGTTTCGTCCAGGCGCAGCCGCAGGTAGAGGCCGACCAGGCCGAGGGGGCCCGCGACGAGGAACGGGATGCGCCAGCCCCACGCCTCCATCCGGGCGGAGTCGAGCAGCGCGGTGAGGGCGGTGACGAGTCCGGCAGCGCCGACGTAGCCGGCCAGGGTGCCGAATTCGAGGAAGCTGCCGAAGTAGCCGCGGCGCTTGTCGGGGGCGTACTCGGCGATGAAGGTCGAGGCGCCGCCGTACTCGCCGCCGGTGGAGAACCCCTGGACCAGGCGGAAGAAGATCAGCAGGACGGGGGCCCAGAGACCGATGGTGGCGTGGGAGGGAATCACGCCGATCGCGAAGGTGCCGACCGCCATCATGATCATGGTGAGGGCGAGGACCTTCTTGCGGCCGATCCTGTCGCCCATGGGGCCGAAGAACATGCCGCCGAGGGGCCGCACCAGGAAGGCGACGGCGAAGGTGGCGAAGGAGGAGAGGAGCTGGGTGGTGTCGTTCCCGGACGGGAAGAAGACATGGCCCAGTGTGACGGCGAGGTAGGAGTAGATCCCGAAGTCGAACCACTCCATGGCGTTGCCGAGCGATGCGGCCTTCACGGCACGTCGGACGGCCCGTTCGTCGGTGACGGTGATGTCCGTCCGGCGCAGCTTCGGGTTCTTCCGCTGCTGGATCGCGCGGAAGAGGGTGGGGTGGCGTTTCACCGCATCCGGATCGGCGGCCTGAGGGGGGTCGGGGGCCGCCATGACCGGGTCCTTTCCTCGGGGGCGTTCCAGGAAGGGCTTCTGCGCGGTCGTGGCGGCCCCAAACCGGTGCGGCGGCCGAATGTGACGTCCCTCATACGCGGATGCTTGCCCGTGGCATGTGGGTGTTCGTCATCCGCGTCGGGCCGTTCGGGGTGATCCTGGCCGGGAGCCGGGAGCCGGGAGCCGGGAGCCGGGAGCCGGGAGCCGGGAGCCGGGAGCCGGGAGCCGGGTGGGCGGGGAACCGGGGCCGGGGCCGGCCGCCGGGGATCGGATGCCGTGGGTCAGATGCCGAGGTCCTTGATGATCTTGGCCACGTGGCCGGTGGCCTTGACGTTGTACAGGGCTCGTTCCACCTTGCCCTCCTCGTCCACCACGACGGTGGAGCGGATGACCCCGGTCACCGTTTTGCCGTAGAGCTTCTTCTCGCCGAAGGCGCCGTACGCGGTGAGGGTCTCCTTGGAGGGGTCGCCGACCAGGGTGACCTTGAGGTTCTCCTTCTCGCGGAACTTCGCGAGCTTCTCCGGCTTGTCCGGTGAGACGCCGATGACGTCGTAGCCGGCGTCGGCGAGCAGCTCCAGGTTGTCGGTGAAGTCGCAGGCCTGCTTGGTGCATCCGGGAGTCAGGGCGGCCGGGTAGAAGTAGACGATGACCTTGCGGCCCTTGTGGTCGGCGAGCGAGATCTCGTTGCCGTCGGCGTCGGGGAGGGTGAAGGCGGGGGCGGTGTCGCCGGGCTGGAGTCGCTCGCTCATGGTTCTCCTCAGGTGGCACGTGGGATGTACGGGACCGAGCGTAATAGGGGTGCCGCCGGGTGCGTGGGCGGTCGAGCTGACAGACTGTCGATGAGGATCTACCGGACGAGTACCACGGAGGCGGCGCGGTGTCGGATGCCAGGACCCCTGCGCAGATCGAGGCGGACATCATCAGCAGGCGCGAGCAGCTTGCCGTGGTGCTCGACGAGATCGGGGTGCGGGTGCACCCGAAGACGATCATGGATGATGCGAAGGCCAGGGCGGCCGAGGCCGTGGACCGGACGGCCGGGCGTGCCTACGTCGCGGTGAACCGGACGGTGTCGGACGTGAAGGCGCAGTTCGTGGACGAGGACGGCGCACCGCGCCTGGAGCGGGTGATCCCGGTCGCGCTGCTCGCGGTCGGCGTGGTGGGCCTGATCGCGTCGGCGAAGCGGCGCCGGAAGAAGTGATGCTGCGGTCCGCGCACCCCGGAGGGGTGCGGAGCGGTGCGGGGCAGGTAGGTTGCGGGTCGTGAGCGAGAACACCGACGACAAGCTGCCCATCCGCATGTTGCACGACCGTGTGCTGGTCCGGTCCGATACGCCGGAGGGCGAGCGGCGCTCGGGCGGCGGCATCCTGATTCCGGCGACGGCCGCGGTGGGCCGTCGGCTGTCCTGGGCCGTCGTGGTCGCCGTGGGCCAGAATGTGCGGACGGTGGAGCCCGGCGACCGGGTGCTGTACGACCCCGAGGACCGCGCGGAGGTCGAGGTGCGCGGCGTGGCCTACGTGCTGATGCGCGAGCGGGATCTGCACGCGGTGGCGGCGGACCGGTTCGAGGGCTCGGTGGACTCCACCGGACTCTATTTGTAGTCGGCATCTGTAGTCGGCTTGTGCCGTCGGCGGGATGTGCCGTCGCGGTCGAATCGTCATCGGCGGGCGGCAGTCGGCCGTCAGCCGTCGGCAGGCGGTGTCCGCCGCCCGCCGCCCGTCGGTGCCCCCGACGGATGCACCTCGGTGTGTGGCCGAGGGGCCGTGGCGATCCGCATGGGCCTGGTGACCGGCGTCACCAGGTCCTTTTCCTATTTTTTGCTACGGTGTGACGACCCGACGAGACGCGCCGTACCGGGATTCGCAAAGACGACGCACCCGGATTGTTCGCATGTTCTCTCTCGTCGGAGGTGCTGTCATGGCATGGGTTCTGCTGGTCATCGCCGGTCTGCTGGAAGTGGCCTGGTCGATCGGTATGAAGTACACCGAGGGGTTCACCCGGCTGTGGCCGAGCGTGTTCACCGGTTTCGGGATCGTGGCGAGCATGGTGCTGCTCTCCCATGCCGCGAAATCACTGCCGATCGGCACGGCGTACGGGGTGTGGGTCGGCATCGGTGCGGCCGGGGCGGCGGTGGTCGGCATGGTGGTGCTGAACGAGCCGGCCACCGCCGCCCGGATATTCTTCGTCTGCCTGTTGCTGGTGGCCGTCGTGGGGCTGAAGGCGACCTCGGGTCACTGACCGGTCGGCCTCACTGATGGGGCGTCGGGGTGCCGTGGGGAGCCGGAGTCCCCGGGGCGCCCGGGCGGAGGTCCTGGCCGCCGGGGCCGTCGCCGACCCCGCCCCGGTCGCCCCCCGCTCCGATGGTCCCGCCTCCGTTCGCCGGTCCGCCTCCGTTTGCGGGTCCGCCCCCGGTGGCCGGTCCGCCGCCGGGTGGGTTGCCGGTGTTGGCGCCCCCGGTGCCGTCCGTGTTCCCGGTGCTCGTGCTGCCGGTGGCGGGTTCGTTTCCACCGGGGCTCTGCGGGCTGCCGGGAGGGATGGTTCCCGGGAGCTGTGGCGGCGTGCCGGACGGGCCCTGCGACGGTGTCGCGCCGGTGTCGGTACCGGTGGGCGGGGCGAACTCGTCGGCTCCGTCCTCAAGTTCGAGATCGAAGTCCTTGACCGCGGTGGTGCGCAGTGCCGCTTCGGTGTACTGGCCCCAGATCTGGGCGGGCGGTCCGCCACCGCTCATCCGGGACAGCCCCAGAGCTCCGTAGAGCGACTTCTGGGTGCCGGTCTTCGGGTCCTGGCCCATGACCGCGACGACGGTGGCGAGGCCGGGGGTGTATCCGGCGAACCAGGCGGCCTTGTCGTCCTCGGCGGTGCCGGTCTTGCCGGCGGCGGGACGGCCTGCGGACTGGGCGGCGGTACCGGTGCCGCCCTCGACGACGCTCTGGAGGATCGAGGTGGTGGTGTCGGCGGCCGTGCGGCCGACGGCCTGCCGGGTGCTCCGGTCGGGGAGCGTCAGCTCCTCGCCGCCCTTGCTGACCTTGTCGACGAGGACGCGCGCGTGGTGCCTGCCGTGGTCGGCGAGGGTGGCGTACGCCTCGGTCATGTCGAGGACGCTCGCGGTGGCGACCCCGAGCGCGATGGACGGGGACGGGGTGAGGTCCGGGGTGCTCGCGGGGATGCCGAGGGCGACGGCGGTCCGCTTGACCCGGTCGGGGCCGACGTCCTCGGCCATCTGGGCGTACACGGTGTTGACGGAGCGGTCGGTGGCGGTGCTCACGGTGATGTAGCCGTAGCTGCGGTCGTCCTCGTTGGCGGGGGCGTAGCCGGTGGGCCCGTTGGGGCCCTGGACCATGCGTTTGTTCTCGCCGTCGTAGTAGGTGCCGGGCGTGATGTGACGGCCGCGCTCGTTGATGGAGTCGTTGTCGACGGCGGAGGTGAAGACGAACGGTTTGAAGGTGGAGCCGACCTGGTAGTCGCGGCGGGTCGCGTTGTTCACGTACTGCTTGGTGTAGTCGACGCCGCCGTACATGGCCACGACCCGGCCGGTGGCGGGGTCGATGGAGGCGCCGCCGACGCGGACGTAGCGGTCGACGGCCCGTTCGCCGCTCGTCTGGGACATGACGTTGTCGTCGACGGCCTTCACGAGCGCGTTCTGCTTCTTCTTCTCCAGCGTGGTGGTGATCCGGTAGCCGCCGGTGGCCAGGGTGTTCTCGTCGACGACGCCGTGGGAGGTGAGGTAGTCGTCGACGGCCTGGACGATGTAGCCGCGCTGTCCGGACAGCCCGGTGGGCGGCTTGACCTTGCCGGGGACGGGGAATTCCATGGCGGCGCGTTCGGCGGCGCCGATCCACTTCTCCTTGACCATGCCGTCGAGCACGTAGTTCCAGCGGCCGAGGGCTGCGGCCCTGTTCTCCGGGTGGACGACGACGTCGTAGGCGCTGGGGGCGTTGAGGAGCGAGGCTAGGTAGGCGCCCTGGGCGGTGGTGATCTCGCCGATGTCCTTGTTGTAGTAGGCCTGGGCGGCGGCCTGGATGCCGTAGGCGTTGCGGCCGAAGTAGCTGGTGTTGAGGTAGCCCTGGAGGATCTGGTTCTTGGACTGCTCGCGGTTGAGCTTGACCGCGATGAAGAACTCCTTGATCTTCCGGGTGATGGTCTGTTCCTGGCCGAGGTAGTAGTTCTTGACGTACTGCTGGGTGATGGTCGAGCCGCCCTGGGTTCCCTTTCCGGAGACGGTGTTCCAGGCGGCACGGACCATGGCCATGAGGTCGACGGCCCGTTCGGAGTAGAAGTCGCGGTCCTCGGCGGCAAGGACCGCGCGCTGGACGGTGAGGGGGATCTGGGCAAGCTCGACGTTCTCCCGGTTGATGTCACCGGAGCGGGCGATGACGCTGCCGTCCTTGTAGAGGTAGACGTTGGACTGCGCGGTGGCACTGGCGTTGGCGGCCGGGATCTCGACGAGTTCGTACCCGGCGACGAGGCCGCCGATCAGGAGCACGGCCAGGAGGAACACGCCGCCCAGGGCCATCCGCCAGCTGGGGACGGCGCGGCGCCAGCCGGTCCGGGCGGGGCGCCCGCGCTTCTTCGCCGTGCCGGCGTCGCCTTCGCCCCCTCCGCCGTCCTGCTGTCCGCCGTCCTGGTGTCCGCCGTCCTGGTGGCCGAAGGCGGCCGTGCCGCCTCCGGCGCCGCCGTTCTCCCGGGCGGACCACCGGTCCCCGGGGGGCCGGCCTCGGTGCTCGTGTCCTCCGCCCGGCTGCTGTGGCTCGTCGCTCATGTCTGTGCAGACTCCTCGCGCGCGGTCAGTTCCCCCATAGTGCACTTTTCCGGGGAATAAACACCGGATCGACCCTGGAAAAGCGGTCGCGGCGGTTGCCCCCACCGGGCTAAGGTCGTGCGCTTTGGTGCCCGGCGGCCTCGGGGTACCCGGACGAGGGGAGAGGTGCGGTGCGGTTGTACGCGGTGGTGGCGGCGGGCGGGTTCCGGCGCTACGCCACCTACCGGACCGCGACGGCGGCGGGGGTGTTCACCAACACCGTCTTCGGATTCATCATGGCCTACACCTACATCGCGCTGTGGGACGAGCGCCCGCAGCTCGGCGGCTACGACATGCCCCAGGCACTCACCTATGTGTGGCTGGGACAGGCGCTGCTGATGACCTGCGCCATGATGGGCGGCGGCTTCGAGGACGAACTCATCGAACGGATCCGCACCGGTGACGTGGCGGTCGACCTCTACCGGCCCGCGGACCTCCAACTGTGGTGGCTGGCGGGCGATCTGGGCCGGGCGGCGTTCCATCTGCTGGGCCGCGGGGTGGCGCCCATGCTGCTGGGATCGCTCGCCTTCGAACTCGCGCTGCCCACCTCGCCGGGGATCTGGATGGCCTTCCTCGTCTCGGTGGCGCTCGGTGTCGTGGTCAGTTTCGCGATCCGCTACCTGGTGGCGCTGTCCGCGTTCTGGCTGCTGGACGGGGCCGGGGTCTCGCAGATCACGTCCCTGGCCGGGCTGTTCTTCTCCGGGATGCTGCTGCCGCTGACGCTGTTCCCGGGGGCGTTGGGAGAGGTGGCGCGGGTGCTGCCGTGGTCGTCGCTGCTCCAGGTGCCCGCCGATGTGTTCCTCGGCAAGTACACGGGGTGGGGCCTGGTGGAGGTGTACGCGTTCCAGGGCGGCTGGGCGCTCGCGTTGCTGCTGGTGGGCCGATTGGTGCAGACGGTGGCGACGCGGAGGGTGGTGGTCCAGGGTGGCTGAGACGGCCGGTGCGGTGGAGACGGCCGGGGCCGCGGGGGACGGGGGCGCCGGTGACGGCCGGACCTCGGGCACGCCCGCGACGGTGTACGTCGAGCGGTCGCGGCTCGTCGAGGGGGTTCGGGCGTACGGGCTGATCGCGACGATGTGGCTGCGGTCGACGATGACGTACCGGGCCTCGTTCGCGATGACCGCGTTCGGGAACTTCGCGGTGACCGCCTTCGACTTCGTCACCATCCTGCTGATGTTCGCGCACGTCGACGCGCTGGGCGGGTACTCGCTGCCGGAGATCGCCCTGCTGTACGGGCTCTCGGGCACGGCGTTCGGCCTCGCCGACCTGGTGATGGGGTCGACGGACCGGCTGGGGCGGCGGGTGCGCGACGGCACGCTGGACACCCTGCTGGTACGGCCGGTGCCGGTGCTGGCGCAGGTGGCGGCGGACCGGTTCGCGCTGCGCAGGCTGGGGCGGATCACCCAGGGGGCGCTGGTCCTCGGGTACGCGCTGGTGGTGCTGGACATCGAGTGGACGCTGCTGAAGGCGGCCATGATTCCGTTGATGCTGCTGTGCGGGGCGGCGATCTTCTCGGCGGTGTTCGTGGCCGGGGCGGCGTTCCAGTTCGTCGCACAGGACGCCTCGGAGGTGCAGAACTCCTTCACCTACGGCGGGACCACGCTGCTCCAGTACCCGCCGTCGATCTTCGCGAAGGACCTGGTGCGCGGGGTGACGTTCGTGGTGCCGCTGGCCTTCGTGAACTGGCTGCCCGCGCTGTATGTGCTGGGCCGGGAGTACCCGCTGGGGCTGCCGCAGTGGGTGGCGTTCCTGCCCCCGGCGGTGGCCGCCCTGTGCTGGCTGCTCGCGGGCCTGGCCTGGCGCAAGGGCCTGCGGGCGTACCGCAGCACGGGCAATTGACCGGGGCGGTCCGGGCCGTCGGGGCCGGAGCCCCGGTGGCCGTACGGGCTCGGTGGTCGTACGGGCCCGGATCGGTACGGGGACACATGCAGGCGCGAGGACAGGACAGAGGGGCATCGGACATGGACGCGGAATCAGAAGCGGTGGCAGGGGCCGGCGCCCGTTCGGGTAAGCGGACCGACACGCGTTCGGGACGGCGGATCGACACCCCTTCGGGAAGGTGGACCGGCACCGTCCCGCACGTCGCCGCAGACACCGCCACCGCCGTGGACACCACCACCACCGCGGACGACCGCGGGAACGCCGACGACCACGGAAACAACGATGACTTCATCGTGCTGGAAAACGTCGAGAAGGTCTTCGACGTGCGCCGCAAGACCGGCTTCATGCGCCGGGAGCGTCGTCGGGTCCGCGCGGTCGATTCGCTCAGCTTCCGTGTCCCGCGCGGCGAGATGGTCGGCTACATCGGCCCCAACGGCGCGGGGAAGTCGACAACGATCAAGATGCTGACCGGCATTCTCACCCCGAGCGGCGGCCGCTTGCGGGTGGCGGGCGTCGACCCGTCCAGGGAGCGTACGAGGCTGGCGCACCGGATCGGCGTGGTGTTCGGACAGCGCACCACGCTGTGGTGGGACCTGCCGTTGCGCGACTCGTACCGGCTGATGCACCGGATGTACCGGATTCCCGATGCCCGCTTCCGGGAGAACCTCGACCGGTGCGTCGAACTCCTGGAACTGGGCGAGCTGTTGGAGGTACCCGTACGACAGCTGTCGCTGGGGCAGCGGATGCGCGGCGACATCGCCGCGGCGCTGCTGCACGATCCCGAGGTGCTGTATCTGGACGAGCCGACGATCGGCCTCGACGTGGTCTCCAAGGCCAAGGTCCGCGGCTTCCTGCGGGACCTGAACACCGAGCGCGGCACGACGGTGCTGCTGACCACGCACGATCTGACGGACATCGAGCAGCTCTGCCGACGGGTGATGGTGATCGACCACGGCAGGCTGATGTACGACGGCTCGCTCGCCGGACTCCACGAGGTGGGCGGGAGCGAGCGGATGCTGGTGGTCGACCTGGAGCGCCAACTTCCGCCCATCCGCATCGAGTCGGTGCCGTCCGTCCGTACGGTGAAGGTGGAGGGGCCGCGCCAGTGGCTGTCGTTCCCGGCCTCGGAGTCGGCCGCCCCGCTGGTCGCCCGGATCGCCGCGGACTATCCACTGGCCGATCTTTCGGTCCGGGAACCGGACATCGAGGCCGTGATCGCGAAGATGTACGCCTCGGCCGGCGATGTGCGGGCGCATGGGGATCGGTGACGGAAGCGTGCGCGTTCAATAGGCTTCGCGGTATGACAAGTGATCTCCCGGAGATGCGTGCTTCCGATGCCGAGCGCGAGCGAGTCGCCGAGACCCTGCGTGAGGCGGTGGCCGAGGGCCGGCTCGACTTGGAGGAGTTCGAGCAGCGTCTCGAAGCGACCTACCGGGCGCGTACACACGGGGAGCTGGAGCCGATCGTCCGGGACCTCCCGGCCCCGGGCACGACGGTGACCCCGGCCGGCACGGCCCCGGCACGGACGGGCACCGGTTCGGCGGTGCGTTGGGCGGACCGGATCGGCAAGCCCGCCACGTCGGGCGGCGCGTTCGCGTTCTGGGGCGGCTTCCGGCGCCACGGGAAGTGGACGGTGGGCCGGAAGTTCACCGCGTTCGCGTTCTGGGGCGGCGGCGAGATCGATCTGCGCGAGGCCGACTTCGAGGACCGCGAGGTGGTCATCCGCTGCTTCGCGGTCATGGGCGGCATGCATGTGACTCTTCCGCCGGATCTGCACGCCGAGGTCAGGGGGATCGGCATCATGGGGGGCTTCGGCGAGAGCACCAAGAACGAGGGTGTCGTGTCGCCCGACGCGCCCCGGGTCCGGATCACCGGCTTCGCGCTGATGGGCGGCGTCGGCGTGGAGCGCAAGCACAGCAAGGCGGAGGAGCAGCGGCTGAAGGAGGCCGAGCGGGCGCGGGAGCGGGAGCTGGACGGCGAGCGCGCACGCGGGCGGCTGGAGAAGGGCGGGGGCGGGGGCGGCGACGGCCGTTGAGAGCCGCTGGGGGCTGCCCAGGCTGCCGAGCCGCTGGGGGCTGCCGAGGGGGCCGGCATCGGGGCGGCGTCGCCCCGAGGTCGGCCCCGGGCCCCGGCGTCAGAACCGTCCGTCGGTGGGCGGTCGTTGCTCCAGAACCGCCGGGTCGATCAGCGAGCCCAGCCGCCGATAGCCCGAGTCGTTCAGGTGGAGATGGTCGCCGGAGTCGTAGACGGGCAGCAGCCGGGTCGGGTGGTGCGGGTCGCGGGCTGCCCTGTCGAAGTCGATGAACGCGTCGAAGATCCCGCCCGCCCGGATGCGTTCGTTGACCCGCTCCCGTACGGCGTTCTGCGCGGGCGACCAGGTGCGGTACCCCTCGTACGGCATCAGGGTCGCCCCGACGGCGCGCAGCCCGCGGGCGTGGGCGCGCAGAACCAGGGAACGCAACGCGTCCGTGATGCGTTGCGGGTCGGTCTCCCGCGGGCGTTTCTGCACGTCGTTGATGCCGAGTGCGATGACGACCGTCCGGGCCCCGGCGATGTCGAGGGCGTCGTGATCGAAGCGGTTGCTCGCCCGCGGGCCGGTGCCGTCGCGCAGGACGCGGTTGCCCGCGATGCCGGCGTTGACGACTCCGTACCGGTTCCGCAGGCGATCGGCGAGCACGTCGGGCCAGCGGCTGTTCGTGTCGAGGGTGGAGCCGGTGCCCGCGGTGAGGGAGTCACCGATCACCGCGATCGTTCCGGCGGCGTTCGCCTGGTGGACGTCGACGGCGGTGAGGTAGCGCCAGTCGGTGGTGGGCCGGGTGCCCCGCTCGTCCTCCAGGTACGACGTCTGGTGGCTGCGCGGGTGGCCCGTCACCGGGCCCTCCGCCGCCGGGGTGCGCAGGGTGACGACGAGATCGGCGTCGGCGGCGACCGGGACCACGACCGGATCGCTGACGACCCGGCCGCCCGCGGCGATCGTCACGGCGGCGGCGCCGCGGAACGTCACGGGCCGGGTGTCGACCGCGGCATGGTCCACGAGCAGCGGGTGCGTGCCGAAGGCGTTGGACAGGGTGATGCGGGCGGCGTCGCCACCGATGCTGGTGTGCACGATGTTGTGGACGGTACGCCGGGACGGACCGCCGCCGCTCCGTGACTCCTCCGTCACCCCCGCCGTGGGGGCCGCGGACCAGGTGCCGACCCAGAGTCCGGCGGACCGGGCGGGCGCGACCGGTACGACCGTGGGGGCCGGTGCGACGGGTGTGTGGGCCACGGACCACGGGGCGGGGACGCCGCCCCCCGACGGGTACGTGCCCGAACCCGCACCGGAGCCGGAAGCGGAATCCGAACCGTAAGCGGAACGTGACGGGGAGCCGGAGAACAGCAGCGGGCCGACGGGCGCCGCCGCGGCGGCGAGTACGGCGGTGACAGCCACGAGGGCGATGAGCGGGGCGTGTCCCTGACGCCTGGGCATGAACGGTGTTTCTCCTCGTGGTTGTCGGGTCGGTCCCATGATGGGGCAGGGCGTCGGGAACTCGACGTGCGGCACGGGAGTAGGCCAGGTAGGCACAATGCGTACGGAACACCCGGGGTGATGCGTACGCGGACAGGTGGAGCGGAGCGGATGGAACGGAACGACGGGGCCGGGCTCGGGGAGCCGGGTTCGGAGAGAGCCGGCGCGGGAGAACCGGGTTCGGAGAGAGCGGGCGCGGGAGAACCGGGTTCGGAGAGAGCGGGCGCGGGAGAGACGAAGCCCGCAGTGGAGCGGGCGGCGGGCGCGGCCCGTCCCGGCCCGGGAAGGCGGCCGATGCCCCTCGCCGCGTTCGCGTACACCGAGGCCGACGAGGAGAAACGGCGCGGTGTGCGCCGGATGAAGACCACGGCCACGGGCCTCCTGCTGCTGGTCGCGCTCGTGTACGGGCTCGCCACCTGGGCGGGGAACGCGGGTGTGGGCGGCTGGCCGGGCTTCGTCGCCGCAGCCGCCGAGGCGGGCATGGTGGGTGCGCTCGCCGACTGGTTCGCCGTCACCGCGCTGTTCAAGCATCCACTGGGCCTGCCGATCCCGCACACCGCCATCATCCCCACCAAGAAGGACCAGCTCGGACAGTCCCTGGGTTCCTTCGTCGGCGAGAACTTCCTCTCCGGCGATGTGGTGCGCGGCCGTATACATGCCCTCGGTATCGGGGGCAGGCTCGGGGCCTGGCTGGCCGAGCCGGCCCACGCCGACCGGGTCACCGCCGAGCTGTCGACCGCGCTCCGCGGCGCACTGACGGTGCTGCGGGACTCGGACGTGCAGGCCGTGGTGGGGGAGGCGATCACCCGGCGGGCCAACGCGGCGGAGATCGCGCCCGGTCTCGGCAAGATGCTGGAGAAGGTCGTCGCCGACGGCGGCCACCGCCGAGTGGTGGACCTGATCTGCGTACGGGCCCATGACTGGCTGGTGCTGCACGGCGATTCGGTGATGAACGCGGTGCAGGGCGGGGCGCCGGGCTGGACGCCGCGGTTCGTCGACAAACGGGTGGGGGAGCGGGTCTACAAGGAACTGCTGCGGTTCGTCACGGAGATGCGGGACATGCCCGGACACCCGGCGCGCGCCTCGATCGACACCTTCCTCACCGACTTCGCGGCCGACCTGCAGACGGACCCGGACACCCGGGCGCGGGTGGAGCGGCTGAAGTCGGAGATCCTGGGGCGCGGCGAGGTCCAGGAGGTCATCGCCTCGGCCTGGTCGTCGGTCCGGACGATGATCATCAACGCGGCGGACGACGAGCAGAGCGAGCTGCGCCGACGGGCGCGCGCCTCACTGCTGACGCTCGGCGCGCGACTGGCGACGGACGGACGCATGCAGGCCAAGCTGGAGGGCTGGCTGGAGGACGCGGCGGTGTACGTGGTGACGACGTACCGCGCGGAGATCACCTCGCTGATCAGTGACACGGTCGCGAGCTGGGACGCGGAGCAGACGTCGAAGAAGATCGAGGCGCACATCGGCCGTGACCTCCAGTTCATCCGGATCAACGGCACGGTTGTGGGCGCGCTGGCGGGCCTGCTCATCCATACCGTGACCTGGGCGCTGGGGGCGTAGCGCCGGCCTCTTCCGCCGTGGCCGGGGATCGGGCCGGGCCGCGGATCGGACCGCGGCCGGGGTCGGGTATCGGGCTGTGAACGGGGACAGGGACGGGGCCGGGGCCGGCGCCGGGTATCGGGCCGTGGATGGGGCAGGGGCCGCTGACCGCGTCGAGCCCGGAGCCTGTCGGGTGACCGCCGACCGGCCGAACGGGACAGGCCGACGGTCACCGGGGCCGGGCAGGCGGCCCCCCCGGTGGGCTCTCAGTGGGGGCAGCGCGTGACCGCCCACGACGCGGCGGCCATGCCGCCCGCCACCGCGAACACGGCGGGCCAGGCGCCGACCTTCTTGGCCAGCGGGTGCGAACCGGCGAACGCGGCCACGTACGCGGCGGCCAGCCCGGCGGCCGCGCGCGGCCCGGCCTGCCGGTTCCACTCGTACGCGGCGACACCACCGGCGGCTGCGAGGGCGACCCCGCCCAGCGGGCGCTTCCCGGTCCACCGCGCGACCGCGTACCCGCCGACCAGCCCGCTCGCCGCCACTGCCGCTGCCGGAACCTTCACCATCGCAGCCACCTCCGCCTTCTCGTCTTCGTGGTCCGGGCCGGGGCCCGGGACTTCGAGGCTAACGCGATGCCCGTCGTTCCCGTCGCGGAGGGGGTGCACAGGCGTTTACCCTGGGGTGAACGCCTGTGCACCCCAGGGCTTTGTGTGCCCCGGGGCGAGGCCCTGCCGCCGACGCCCAGTGAAGCCCGCCGCCGACCAGTACGGAGAGCCATGCCCGCGGACATACCCGCCCCGGACCTCGTGCCGGACCCCGTTCCGACCTCCGCCCCGGACCCCGTTCCGACGGCTGCCGCAGACCTCGTTCCGACCGCTGTCGCGAACACCGCCCCGACTTCCGCCCCGACTTCCGCCCCGACCCCCGCCCGGAACCCCCGCTTCGCCGTCGGGGTGCTGGCCTTCTGCGGGGTCGTGGTCGCGGTCATGCAGACGATCGTCGTGCCGCTGCTGCCGCACATCCCGAAGCTCACCGGCGCCACCCCCGCCGCCGCCAGCTGGCTGGTCACCGTCACGCTGCTCACCGGCGCCGTCTTCACGCCCGTCCTGGGCCGGGTCGGCGACATGTACGGGAAGAGGCGGGTACTCGTCGCCTCGCTCATGGTGCTGGTGCTCGGTTCGGTGCTGTGCGCGATCAGCTCCCACATCGGAGTACTGATCACCGGCCGCGCCCTCCAGGGTGCGGCGATCGCCGTGGTACCGCTGGGCATCAGCATCCTGCGCGACGAACTCCCGCCTGAGCGGGTGCTGTCCGCGGTGGCGCTGATGAGCTCGACGCTCGGCATCGGCGCCGCGATCGGCCTGCCGGTGGCGGCGCTCGTCGTGGAGAACTTCGACTGGCACACGATGTTCTGGGTCTCGGGAGCCATCGGTGTCATCGACATCCTGCTGGTGCTGCGGTGTGTACCGGAGTCCCCGCTGCGCACCCGCGGCCGTTTCGACGCCGTCGGCGCCCTGGGGCTGTCCGGCGCCCTGGTCTGCCTGCTGCTCGCCGTCACCCAGGGCTCCGACTGGGGCTGGACCTCGGGCCGGACGATCGGTCTGCTGGTGGCAGCCTTCGTCGTGGCATCGGCCTGGGGTGCGTACGAGCTCCGCGTCCCGACGCCCATGGTCGACCTGCGGGTCTCGGCCCGTCCGGCAGTCCTGCTCACCAACGTCGCCGCCCTGCTGATCGGCTTCGCCTTCTACGCGAACTCCCTGGTCACCGCGCAGATGGTGCAGGAGCCGAAGGAGACGGGCTACGGGCTCGGGGCGTCGCTCGTGGTCAGCGGGCTGTGTCTGCTGCCGGGCGGCGTGATGATGGTGGCGCTCTCACCGGTCTCGGCCCGGATCTCCAGGGCGTACGGGCCGAAGGTCAGCCTGGCGCTGGCGGGCGGTGTGATCGCGGTGGGATACGTGGTGCGGTACTTCACCAGCCACAGCCTCTGGCTGATCATCGCCGGGGCGACGGTCGTGGCCTCGGGAACGGCCCTCGCGTACTCGGCGCTGCCCGCGCTCGTCATGCGGGGCGTCCCGGTCGGCGAGACCGGCGCGGCCAACGGGCTCAACACCCTCATGCGGTCGATTGGGCAGGCGTGCTGCAGTGCCACGGTGGCCGCCGTCCTGTCCGGGCTCACGTTCAGGGTGGGCGGGGGCCTGGTGGCCCCGACGCTCCACGCCTACCAAGTGGTCTTCCTGATCGCGGGGGGCGCGGCGCTCGCGGCGCTGCTGGTCACCCTGTGCCTGCCGGGCGGCCGTACGGCCGCGGCGGGTACGGTCGAAAGCGGCGGCGACACCGCGGGCGCCCGGAAGGACGGCGCGCGGACGACGTCGGTCCACGAGACCCAGGAGACCCAGTAGATCCAGGAGGGCGCATGACCAGCGGCCACGCCACCGCACCGGCCTCGGCAGCCGCCCCGACCCCCGCCGATCCGTCTCCCGTGGATCCGTCTCCCGTGGATCCGTCCGCCGCCGTTCCGTCTGCCGTCGACACGTCCGCGGCCGTTCCGTCCGCCGTAGGTCCGTCTGCCGTCGATGCGTCCGCCGCCGATTCATCCGCTGCAGTTCCGTCCGCGGCCGATCCGGGCAGCGGACGGGACGCGATCCTGCGCGCCGCCCGCCGTGCGTTCACGCAGCGCCCGTACGCCGACGTGACCATCAGAGGGATCGCGGCCGACGCCGGGGTGAGCGCGTCCCTGGTCGTCAAGCACTTCGGCCGCAAGGAGGAACTCTTCAACACCGTCGCCGACTTCGCCCCCGCGGCGGCCGAACTCTTCGACGCACCACTCGACCGGCTGGGCCGCCACCTGGTGGTGACCCTGGTGAACCGCCGCCGCGAGCTGAAGTCCGACCCCCTGCTGCGCGTCGTCTTCTCGCTCGGCAACCGCGACGAACGGTCCCTGTTGCGCGACCGTTTCCACCAGCAGGTCACCGGAGTCCTGGCCGCTCGCCTCGCCGGGCCGGAAGCCGTCCTGCGCGCCGAACTCGTCGCCGGTCACCTCCTCGGCCTCGGTGCCACGCTCAGCCTTCACCCCGAGGGCGCCGGATCACGGGCGACGCCCGAGCACCTCGCGGACCTGTACGCGCCCGCGCTCCAGGCCCTCATCACCGGACGGACGACCGGAGACGGCAGACCGGACGTATAGGGTGCGGGCCAACCGGGCGAGGGGCCTCATGTTCAGCCGTACACGCACCCGCATGCATCTCCGCACGAGTACGCGCATGCGTACCACTGCGACGGCCGTGGCCACCGCCACAGTCCTCGGGGCGTTCCTGACGGGTTGCGCCGCCGGTGCGGACGCCTCGCAGGGGCCGGGCGGTGGCGTGCCCTATGTGGCACCGTCCGTGAACGCCGCCGCGGCGGACAGGGCGGCCGACGCGGCCGCAGCGGCGAAGGAGGCCGAGGACGCGGCGAGTGCGGACACGGAGGCCGCCGCAGCCACCGAGGCCGATCGGAACAGACCGGAGGCGGTACGGGACGCCTTCGCGGGCCTCCAGGCCACAACTGCCGAGACCTGTACTCCGGGATCGGCGAACTGCGCCTATTTCCTGGGCCGCGTCAACGACGAACTCACGCGCCTGGAGAAGGCGATGAAGGCGGACGCCCAGGGGCCGGGCCATTTCGAGGAGCCGCCGGCCCGGATCGGCTCCCTGCACGCGGCGCTGAACGGTGACGTCTCCACGGCGAATCCGGAGAAGCATCGCACCGAGCTGCTCGGCACCCGTGACCGCATCAACACGTGGATGCAGAACCATCCGGAGGACTACCGCTGACACCCGGTGCCCGGTGCGGCACCACGCACATCGGACGGCTGCCGTGCCGGTCACGGGGGATCACGGTGATGACGTTGATCATGGGTGGTAGAGCGCCCGGCACCGGACCGGGTCGACCGCCGCGACCCCGTCCGCCCGGCCCCGGTCCTCGTCGCCGTCGACCGCGTCCGCCGTTGTGCTCACGTGCAGGAAATAGGCCGTCTGCCATTCCTGCGTGCGGCCCGCCTGACGGCTGGTCGTCGCCGCCCACGGCGGATAGACGCGGAAGGCGCGTTTCCCGCCTGAGCCGTTCCGTGCCACGATGCCCCGCTCGCAGAGCACGTCCCGGGGGAACACGAACTGTCCGAAGCGCCCGTCGGCGTCACGGCTGCTGATGACGAAGAGATCGACGGGGTCCTCGGAGTCGTAGGGCTGAATCGGTCCACCGGCCGACCGCTTCCACACGGTCACGAACTGGCCGGTCTTCGTCGGGGTCGTCCTGGCCACCCGGAACCTGACGGTGGAGCCGTCCACGGTGAACACATGCGCGCCGTACTCCGTGCTCTCCGCCTCGGGCTCCGGTCGGGAGCAGGCGAAACCGCACGGGTCGTAGACCAGCTCCTTCGCGGCGAGAAGGTCGGAGTGCAGCGGCTCGCCGCTCGACCAGGACTCGTGGCGCGGCATCGGCCGGAGTCCGGTATCCGCCGTGGATGAGGGCCCAAAAAACGTCGCCATTCGTACCATTCTGTCATCGAAGGGAAGGCGTCGGGCGCGACCTCCTCCCGCCCTCTCCTCCCGTCCTCTCCTTCCGTGCCCGCTTCCCGCAGGGGTCTCTCGCAGGCCCCCGGCGGGGACCCTCCGCACGTCCTCCCACAAGACCTTTCACAAAGGGCTTCCACGCGGTTTCCGGCCAGGCAATCCGCGAGACTTTTCCGCGAGACTTTTCTGCGACGGGCAAAGATTCGAACGAATGAGCGATGACTTTTCTCGCTGACCGGAGTCCTACCTCTGTCGCCGCAGTTGCGGCGGTTCACCTGAGGAAGGACCACCGGCATGACCACCCACCACACCCTCGACGTTCCCGGCGCCCGCCTGCACTACGAGGTCCGAGGAACGGGACCGCTGCTTCTGGTGATGGGGTCACCGATGGACGCCGGTGCCTTCGCGCCGCTGGCCGACGTGCTCGCCGTCGACCACACCGTTGTCACTCATGATCCGCGTGGCATCTCGGGCAGTACCCTCGTCGATCCGGAACAGGAATCCACGCCCGAACTGCGTGCCGACGACGTGGCGGCCATCCTGGACGCACTCGGGGCTGATACCGCCGACGTGTTCGGCAGCAGCGGCGGCGCGGTGACCGGCCTCGCGCTCGTCGCGCGCCACCCGAACCGGGTGCGGACGCTCGTGGCGCACGAACCCCCTATCACGGAGATCCTTCCCGACGCCGAGGAGCAGCGTGCCGCGATGGACAGCATCGTCGAGGCATTCCATCGGGAAGGAGTGGGCGCGGCATGGATGAGGTTCATGACCGTCGCCGGGTTCGACCTGGGCGAGGGCGGTGCCCCCACACCGGTGGGAGAGCCCACGCCCCAGGACATCGCGAACAGCGTCCGCTTCTTCGGCCACGAGTTGCGGGGCACCGCCCGCCACGTGCCCGACACCGCCGCGCTGAAGGCCGCCCCGGCCCGGGTCGTCGTCGGTATCGGTGCCGAGTCCGGCGGCCTGATCACACACCGCACCTCCGTCGCGTTGGCCGGCCTCCTCGGTTCGGAACCGGTGGTGTTTCCCGGGGACCACGGAGGCTTCCTGGGGCAGCCCGAGGAGTTCGCCGAGGCACTGCGCAAGACGCTGGTCCGGTGACGGTGACGGTGACGGTGACGGTGACGATGACGGCGGTCCTGTGACGGCGACAGCGACGGCGGGCCGGTGACGTCGGCATGGTGGAGCCGACACGGTGGTGGTACGGGTGAGGTGGCGGAACCACCATGGCCGTACGGCCTCCCGCAATGCCCCGAACCCCACCTCACCCCGGCCGGATCTCCACCACCGGATCTCCACCACCGGACCCTCACCACCGGGCCCCCACCCGTCGGCTACCCCCGTGCGGTCTCCGCGGTCCGCCCCGCCAACAGACCGAGCACCTGCCGGAGCCGTTCGCGGGCGTCCGGATCGGTGATCAGGCCGTCCGCGTCGACAGCGTTCCGGTCCACAGTGATCCGCACGCAGGCGGGCTCCACGATGTCCGCGCCGGTGTAGCCGAGTACCGTGCGCAGCGTGGCCTCCGCGCCGCCGCCCCGGCCCGGGGCGGCGGCGTTCACCCAGGCGGTCGGCTTGTCGCAGATCTCGATGCCGCCGACCGTCCAGTCCAGCAGGTTTTTGAACGTCCCCGGCAGTGTGCCCGCATACTCCGGCGTGCAGACCAGAACGGCGTCCGCCGCGTCGATCGCCGCGCGCAACGCCGACACCGGCTCCGGCAACGGTTCGACATCGTCATCGGGATTGAAATGCGGAAGCGCCCCGAGGCCTTCGTAGCGCACCGTTCGCACGCCCGGCGGCGTCACGGCCCCGGCGGTGCGCAGCACGGTCTCGTTGGAGGAACCACTGCGCAGGCTTCCGGACAGCAGGAGGATTGTTCGCGTCGTCGACATGTCCGCTCAACCGACGGAGATTCGCCCCCTATTCCTGGTCCGGTGACAGCCGCGGCACCGCCCGGCGGTCACCACGGCGAGCCCGATTCCTGCCCGAGGCCACGACGAATCGGGTGGACGGGTGGTCGACCGAAGGCGACGGAGAGCGGCTTCAACCGGTCGGCGGCGTGACCGCCATGACGAGCGCGAGCGTGCCAAGGGCAGTGGCTCCGGATGCGGTGGCCCCGGTTGCAGTGACGCCGAGGCAGTGGCGCTGGTGGCAGTGGCGCCGGTGGAGGGAAGACGCCGATCGACAGGGTGCGACGAGCCGCTGCCGCGCCTGCGAGTCCCACCAGCCCCTGAGTTCGTCCGGCCCCTGTTCGTCCGGCCCCTGAGTTCGTCCGGCCGGAAACCCATCAACACGGAGGCCGCGCAGAAGAACATGCGGCAGACAGGTCGGCAAGGTGCAGAGCGTGCCGGGACTCATCCGAGAACATCCGTTCAGAATTGGCCGGTTCAGGCCACACTCCACCATCTGCCGGACGGCTGTGTCCCCGTGTCGCTCGGTGCCCTGTGCCCGCGCGCCCCCGTCACGACCACGGGTTCGTGACGGGGGCGCGGGAGTTCCTACGAAACAGGCAATGCGGTACGTCAGTTGACGACGGCCTGGTAGAGACCCCGGCCCGCGCGGTGGGCACGAGAGGTGGCGACGAGCCGGTCGAGCGTGCTGCGCACCGTGTTGATGCCGTTCGGGGTGAGGGAACGGCCCAGGGCCTTCGTGACGTCACGGGCGCGAACGGGGGTGTCACCGAACGTGGACAGCACCTTGATGGTCATCTCGGTGAGGCCGGCGTTGTCGTCGGAGGCCGATGCGGAAGCGGCCGCCTTCTTCGACGTCTTGGCCTTCGCCGGCTTTGCGGCGGCCTTGGCGGATCCGGTTGCCTTGGTGGCCGTACCGGTGCTCTTCGCGGAGCCCGTGGCCTTGGTCGCCTTGGTCGCCTTGGCGGACCCGGTTCCCTTGGCGGAGTCGGCGGCCTTGGCGGAGGCGGCGGCCTTGGCGGAGGCGGCGGCCTTGGTCGCCTTCGTGGCCCGGGACGAGGTGGCCTTGGCCGGCTTGCCGGCGCCGGTCTCCTCGGTCTTCCCGGTCTGCGCGCGCGTGCTCCTCGGCTTCGCGGCGGCGGCCTGCTTGCGTCCCTTGGGAGCGGACGTCTTACGGGCGGTACGTCGCGTCGGCGCGACGGCGGATGCCGCCTTCGCCTGCTCGCCCTGCTCCTGCACGGCTTCCGCCTGCTCGGCGGAGGAGGCGGCCTGCTCCTGTGCGACGGCTTCCTGCTCCTTCGGCGCCGGTGCCGGAACAACGGCGTCGACGGAGCTCTGAGCCTGCTGAGGGATCAGAGGAGCGGCAGCATCCTGCGCGTTCTCCGTCCCCCTCGCGCCCTCCGCGCCTTCGTCCGCCACGACGACATCCGCCGTCTCGGCAACCCGCGGTGCCGTGCCCGCGACGGTGTCCGTACCCGCGCCCGTCTCCGTGGACGGAACGGCAGCGCCGGACAACGCGCGCAGCGCCGTCAATGCGGTTCGCATCGACTCCAGCCGTCCGGTGACGGCCACGAGTTCCTTCTCCAGGGCGTGCTGGTGCTGCTCCAGGCGTGGAAGTTCCGCTTCCAACTGTGCGGTTGTGGCTTCGATGGTGCTCAGTGTGCTGGTCTCGGGGGTCATGTTGTCGCCCTTCTCTCCCGGCCGACCGGTGGTGACTGATGTGGTGCAGCGTAAGGGGCGTTGTGTTGTGGCCGGAAATCGACGTTCCAAATGCATCGTCGAGCGCCGCCCTCCGCATTGACGGCCAGTCTCCTGAATTCTTCTGTCTCGCGCCCCCGAGCCGACCCCGCACCACTCGTTCGGCCGCATCAACTCCCCGAATCCAACGGCCTCGACGGCCGCACGCTGGTGCCGGCGTCGACGATGGCGTCGGCACCAGCGGTGGTGTCGAGGTCGGCGGTGGCATGACGGACCTCACGGCAGACACGACACACGCCTCGCCCCGGCGCAACGCACCACCGACACAAGCGAATCGATGAACCCCGCCCCGACCTGCCCCGCCACGCCCACCCCTCGTCCGACCTCTCACCCGCCCCTCAGCCCACCCCGCCCCACAGCTCATCCCGCCCCACAGCTCATTCCACCCCTCGACTCACGCCGCCCCGGCCCCTCACCCACACCCCGTGCCCCGCCCGGGCAGCACACCCCGCTCGGGCAGCACCCCCCGTCCCGGGCGGTTGCCCGGCGCCGCCCCGCGATCCCGGACCGGGGACAGCCCCGGCCCCTGCCGTCAATCGCCGTCGTTCTCCGCTTCACCACCACCATGTGCACCGCCGTGCCCACTGTCACGCGAGGCGGCCTCGGCCATGCGCGCCGTGGTGCTGGCACCGTCCAACGCCTCGCGGATGATGTCCGCGTGTCCGCAGTGGTGCGCGATCTCCCGGAAGACATGCAGCAGCACATGCCGAACCGTCCACGTGATCGGCTCCGGCGGCGACCACGGGTACTGCGGCAGCGTCACGACCCGATCGAGATCGGGCTCCTCCTGCACGGCGCGATCGAACTCCGCGGCCATCGCACGGAACGAGTCGAGCAGGCCCTCCAACGTCTCCCCATCGGTCATCCGATTGCCGTCGGGATCGAGATCGGCCCAGTCAACCTTCGTCGGCGCCGTACCGTCGATCACCGCGAGCCAGGACCGCTGCACCTCGCCGAGGTGTTTGACCAGGCCGCCGAGCGTCAACTCGCTGACCGTGGTGGCGAGCCGGGCCTGTTCCTCGCCGATGTCCGCAACGGTGTAGAGGAAATTGGTGCGTTGGTCGGAAACGATCGCCAACAGATCCTCCCGTTCCCCACCGTGCGTAACGTGGGTGCCGTGGGCATCAGCCGTCGCGCTCATCGAACATCCCTCTCAGTCGATTCCCGGACACTCAGGCTAGGAGTTTTCCCCTGCCACCGCCCGCACCTTCGACGCATCGATCCGGTCCCAGCCCAGACGCAGCCCCATGACGAGCAGGGCAGCCACCGCGAACCCGGCCCCTGCCCAGGCGAGCTGACGCGTTCCGTGATCGTTCAGGATCCATCCGCCGACCGTGGTCCCCACGGTGATGCCGAGGTTGGAGAACGAGATGAAGAGGCTGTTGCCGAACTCCGGAGCGTCCGCGGCGTCCCGTCCCAGCCAGCTCTGGCTGACCACCAGGCCGCCCGAATGCACCGCACCCCAGACCAGTACGGCCACGAGCATCGGCGCGAAGAACGGACCGACCAGGTACAGAAGCACATAGACGGCCAGACACAACACCGGATAGGCGACCGCGGTACCTATGATGCTGCGCCGCAGCAGAGCGCCGAAGGCGAAGTTCCCGACGATCATCACGATGCCGAACGCCATCAGCATGGCGCTGACCCACGTGCCGTCCATGTGCGTGACCTGCCCCAGGAACTCGGCGAAGTAGCCGTAGACCGAGAACATCGCCGCGAACACGAGCACGACGGACACGATGCTCAACCACGTCCGCGCCCGCTTGAGGATGCCCAACTGCGCCCCGTACGACATGCGCCGGCCGACGGGCATGGCCGGAAGAAACCGCAGGATGCCGAGGAAGGCGGCCAGGTTCACCAGCGCACCGAACCAGAACGCCGACGACAGCGACACATGCTCCGCGAGATACGAGGTCAACGGCACCCCGAAGGCGAATCCGACGGTCACCCCGCCGAACACGGTCGTCGTGGCCCGGGTCGCATCCTCGGCGGGCACCAGCCGCGCGGCGGTCGCGAGCGCTACCGCGAAGAACACCGGATGGAAGAGAGCCGGAACGACACGGAAGGCCAGCATCACCTCGTACTGCGTGGTGACTGCGTAGACGGCGTTCGACACCGCGAACACCGCGATCGCCCCGGCGAGCACCTTCTTGCGGTCGATGCCCGAGGCCAGCAGTGTTGTGAACGGCCCGGACACCGCGATGACCAGGGCGAACACCCCGACCAGCCACCCTGCCGCAGACGGCGCGATGCCGAGTTCGGCCGAGACCTGGGGGAGCACGCCGACCATCCCCATCTCTGTGGTGATGATCCCGAACACGCCCAGCGCGAGCACCAGGACGGTGCCAGAGGTCTTGCTCATCGAAACCCTTCATGAAATCTAGAAAAGTAGATATGTTCTGCCATGCGAAGGCGACCGGCGCCTCATGGAGGCGTGGAGGCGTGAACGCATGACGGCACGGCGACGTGATGCCGCGGTGTGGATCTCCCCGGACGGCTACAGCGTGTCGCGCACGTATGCCGCGAACTCGGCGATCACGGCCTCGTTCCGTCGGTAGTACGTCCACTTGCCGATGCGTTCCGAGGTGAGCAGCCCGGCATCCTTCAGGGTCTGCAGGTAGCCCGACACCACCGACTGCGCCAGCCCGGCCCGCTTCTGGATGTCGCCGACGCACACCCCGATGTGAAACCCCAACCCCTGTTGCCGGTACGAGGACTCGTCGAAGTGCTTCTCCGGCTCCTTGAGCCACTCCATGAACTGCAGGCGCGCAGGATTGGCGAGCGCCTTGTGCACGGTCAGGGGGTCCATCGTTCACCTCTCCGTTCCGTGCGGCTCAATGTATCAATCGAGTTTTCGCGATACGTAGGGATAAGTCAAGCTGCCTAACCTGACGCTGCGGATGAATCCCCTCGCTACTGCATGAAGTGGCAGGTGCGGCTCCATCATCAAGGCAACGGCCTTCCAGGAGGCAGGTCCCGCAAGTGGACCGGCGGCGACCCTGACTGGCGACGTGCCGTGTCGTTGACTGGTTAACTGCGTTCAGCAGCGTTACAAAGCTGAACTGGGAGCGTCCGTGCAACTGCCCGGTCAGGGCGGGGTGTCGGGCCAAGGGCTGGAAGGGATCTGCGCGATCTCTGCCCGCAGAGCGCTAGGAGTGCGCCAGGATGTCCCAGAGTTGCTCCTGTGGCACATGCGGTGGCAGTTGGCGCACAGCAATGCCAGGTCATCAAGTCTGGTTTCACGGGGCCCGGAAACGTGGAGGGGCAGTCGATGGTGAACCTCGACGTAACCCTCGCCAAGGGGCCCGTAGGAACGGCCAAAATCAAAGGTGCAGACTTCGCACTGCAGAGGATGTCCCAGTTTTTCCGCTTGTGCGATCTTGCGGGCCCGGAGGCCTCGGTCACGTTCGCGGTGCAGCGTCCAGCGCACGAGCAGGCGACCCTCAACTGCGGAGCGTCCATGTTCGTCGAGCTCATCTGGGTCTTCCGGGATCCTGTGCAGTTCGCCCGTACTGATCCCCTGGCGCAGCGCGGCGGCAGCCGCGAGCATCTCGGAAGGCCGCGCGATAAAGGCGGCGATCATCTCCCGGTCCAGCCGGCTGCCCTTGGTCGGGGTGCCGTTGTAGGCGGGGTGGTTCGAGGCCAGGTCGGAAGTCTTGCGGCTGACACTGCCGATGGATCTGAACTTTGGGACGGTCTGTGCGGCATCTCCGTGGATGGGCAGAGATCGGAGCAGTTCGGAGAGATCGAGCACGCGAAGGTCTCCCTCGCGGAGTTCATCCCAACCGTTTTCGACCACAAGAGCGCAGGCCAGCAGCAGCTCGTCGTGGGTCCACGCAGGGCTTCTCGGCATAGGTCATATCGTACGAGTGTCCTCTCTCACGTGTGGGTCGGTCGGGGCGTAATGCTGTGTGACGCACACTTGGGTGCGGCATTGTCAGTGGGGTCTGTCACCCTCTGTGATGGCTGGCGACAATCGGTGTCAGCTGGGCAAGTCTGGAAGGAGGGTGCATGGCCAGCACCAAGAGGGAGTACACCTCGGTGGAGATCTGCGCCGGGGCGGGTGGGCAGGCGCTGGGTCTGCACAACGCAATGTTCAGGCACCTTGCGTTGATTGAAATCGATCCGAATGCAGTGGCCACCCTCAAAAAAAACGTGGAGGGGAAAGCGGAGTGGGAGGGGTGTGCGGTCAAACAGGCTGACTTGACGAAGCTCAATCCATTGGATTTGAGGTTGGAACTAGGGCTCGAAGCGGGTGACTTGGATCTGCTCGCTGGCGGCGTGCCGTGCCCGCCTTTCTCGGTCGCAGGAAAGCAATTGGGTAAGGATGACGAAAGGGATCTTTTCCCGACCATGCTCGACCTCGTCGATGAGCTTGAGCCTAAGGCTGTAATGATCGAGAACGTCCGAGGGCTTCTCGAACCAAGGGAGAAGTTTCAGGGGTATCGGGAAGAGCTTCTTGAGCGTCTTGAATCCATGGGTTACGAGAAGTGCTACTGGGAAGTTCTGGAAGCCAAGAATTATGGAGTTCCGCAACTTCGGCCACGCGCTATTCTCGTGGCAATGAAGAAGGCGTACATCCCTTTCTTTGCCGCCACGAAACCCTTGAAGCGGCCATTTGTTACAGTAGGCGAGGCGTTGAAGGATTCCATGGCTAAGCGCTACGGAGACGTCGATGACCCTCGGGCTGGTGAGCGGTTTCAGGAATGGTTGGACATGGCGTCGAAGGGGGTTGCGCCGACGCTTGTTGGCGGTTCAAAGAAGCACGGTGGTGCTGACCTTGGTCCGACCCGGGCCAAGAAGGCGTGGGCCGCGCTCGGTGTGTGTGGGCTCGGAGTCGCGAATGATCACAAAGACATGGTCCGCTTGAAGAGTCAAGACCGTGATCTCTTTGCTAAGGACGGGCCGAAGCTCACAGTGACGCAGGCGGCCATTATCCAGGGCTTCCCGGATACCTGGGAGTTCTCTGGGAAGAAGACTGCTGCATACCGGCAAGTAGGCAACGCCTTCCCTCCTCCAGTCGCTCAGGCAGTGGGAGAACAAATCATCGCTGCTCTCAAGGAAGCTCGTGAGGCCGGGGTGGTGGCATCGGTGGGCAAAGAGCGCGCCCTGGCTACGGAACGCGACAGTGAGTTGTTGTTCAGGCTGGCTGACCTTTCAGCGCCTGTCATTCCGGAGGCCGTTGACCGTAGAGGCGATCGTGAGGGCGCAGTCGTTGGGTGACTCATGTTCCCAGAATCTGAGCACGGTCCATCCCGCTGCGCGGAGACGATCGTCCGTGTCCCGGTCACGGGTTATGTTCCGGGCCACCTTGTCTGACCAGTAGCCGGGATTGGTTTTTGGCGAGACGTAGTGTTCTGGGCAGCCGTGCCAGTAGCAGCCATCGATAAAAACAGCCAGTTTCGCAGGACGGAAGACAATGTCCGCTGTCCTGCGAAGCTCGGGAAGTGGTTTGGCTGCTACCCGATAGCGCAGTCCCTGGGCGTGCAGAAGCCGCCGGATCAGTAGTTCCGGTTTGGTGTCCCGGCTTTTGATCGACTGCATGTTTCGCCGCCGGGCGGCCGATGACGCCCAAGAGCCGGATGGCAGGGGCTGGCATTCGTCGTTTTGCACTGGATGCCTTCGTGTAGGAAATCTCAGTCTGCGCCACCTTCATCTTGGAGTGAACGGTGGAGCGTGCTTCCGTGGTTCGTTGCAGGCGAAGTATTGCAGCCTGTGCGTACAGCCGACGGGGGCCGTCAGCCATTTAGTACCAAGCCGTACAGGATTTTGACGGAGAGGCGCTGTTCTCTGCTGAGCAGCTTCCTCGCCGACTCCATCACCTCACGGCCCTTGCCTTGAGGTACGTACTGAATCAGGATTTCAGTAGCTTCGGCCAAGCTCCGGTGCCGACTTGAGGTGATGGCGAGAAAAGCTGCATCGAAGATGGCCTCCATACCAAATATGTGGTAGTTCATCCTGGCTGGCCACCGCTGGCCACCGCTGGCCACCGCTGGGCACCGGGCTTACAGGGCGCCCGGTGCCGGGGCCATCTCGACCGCTGGCCTTCGTAGCCTCTCCCAAGCGTCCCATAGCCTGATCGGGACGCCCTGGCTGCCGCAGGAATATATATAATTGATGTCCGAGTTTTGCTTGCCTGCTCGAACCTTGTGTCCACCGGTAGTTAGGGGTATTCGATTTTATTTTCTTCTATTTATGGGGTGAAACTGCGACTCGGTAGAAGAGGGGCTTGGGTTGGCGGGTCATCGTGAGATGCCAATACCCAGTGCGCACCATCGAGAAAGACTTGTGGCTTGGGCTCATGCTGTGGGTCGGCCAGGGTGACGCGCGCACTGACGAACTCTCCCTCTTGCGGTTCCGGAAGGTTTAACCCTTTTGCGATAGCCCGGTGGCTGCCAGAATCTCCCATGATGATGATTCCCTCTTTTCTGAGGGCGGACCGGCAGCCGCCATTGCCTCGTACGCGTTTCATATAGTCCTTCTGCTGTGCTACTGTCCGGACGGCATTGCGATTGATGCGACGCATTTGTGCGCGCCGGAATAGCTCATTGAGGCGCGCTTGTCCTGATGTGCAGGAAAAGACCGCCTCTCGGTCTGATGCGCTCATGTGAAGCAGCAAATTCTCGGGAAGCTCGGTGTCCTTCCAGAGCCAGGTGATATTTTTTCGGAACCCGGCTTTAATTGTGAGCTTCATGTCCCGATTATTGCCCCCGTTGAGCAATTCTTGCTTTATGCGAAGAATTCCTGCGCTCCAGCGGCTCTTTTTGTCATCTGCCCAGACCAGTAGGCATAGATGGCCAATGGCTTCGGGGGGAATCATCCATCCACCGAATTGCTGTGAATACTTGCAGTCCACATCGATGCCTTCGATGAGGTAGTCCATCTGGCTTCCGTCGGTAAATTTAAATTCGCGTTGCAGGTTGATCTCGACAAGCGTTCCGGCATGTGTCTTCTCGGTCTTGTACAGGCTGCTCCAGTCGTATCTTCCGGTGATTTCTCCGTTGAGTAGCTGATCAATGGTGTTGCGCAGGACGCGCCCGAAACGCGCCCCGTCGGGGGAGAGTTTTAGAAGGTGCTGTCTGACCAGCATGAGTTCGGGGTCGTCGCAGACGCCCGCTGCGGGTCCTGGCATGTCGAACAAGGTCATTCAGGGCTCCAGTGTGGGAGGGCAGGTGTATGGCGGCTGGATCATTTTTCGTCTCCGTTAGGCGCCTGTCAGCTCCCCTGGGATCATTCGTTCATACCGGATAATTCTCCGCATGTTCAGTAGGAGTTCCTCGCCGGTGGGGACGAAGCCGGCGCGGGCGAGGACGGTTCGGGAGGCCGGATTGTCGAGGGTGGTGGCCGCGCGGAGGGTGGTCAGGCCGTACTCCTCGGCGGCCAGGGTGCAGAGGCGGCGGACGGTGGTCGTGGCGAGGCCGCGGCCGGTGGCCTTCTCGGCGACGCGGTAGCCCAGTTCGGCGGAGCCGTTCGCGACATCGACCAGGTTGAAGCGGCCGAGTATTGCGCCGTCGGCGTCCACGAGGAGGTGGAAGTGGCCGAGGCCGGTGGACTGTTCGGCGAGCAGGGCCGCGTGGCGGGCCTCGAAGTGGATGAAGTAGTCGTCGCCGCGGTCCGGTACCGACGCGGCGAAGAAGGTGCGGTTCTCCCGCTCGAACGCGCGGAGGGCGGGGGCGTGGTCGGCGCGGAGGCGTTGGAGTTCGGGCATGGCGAAACCCTACGGAACGGGGGAGGGGACGTCACAAGGATTGAGGCGGCGGAAGGGGCGCTGAGAGGGCCGGCGACGGGCGGGGACGGGCAGGGGACGGGTGGGGATGGGGGTATGGGGCGAGGGTGCGGAGGGACGGGCCCGGGGGTGGCGGCCGAAGAGGCGTGCGGGCGGGCCCGTCCTCGCGTGCAGGGGGTCAGTCCGCGCCGTGGCACTCGCGGTAGGTCCGGTCCGAGCCGCACCAGCAGGGGGCGGTGCGGGCCGGGGGCCAGGGGACGGCGCGACCGCGGGCGGCGAGGGTCGTGGCGTACTGGGGCAGCAGGTCCGGGTCGGCCGGGGAGGCGGCCTCCGAGGCGGCGAACGCCTCGTAGGAGGGGACGGTGCCCGTCACGATGCCCAGGTTCGGGGTGCCGGCTTGGTGGAGGTCGCGGAGGGCGGCCTCCAGGCGGGCCAGGTGGTCGGGGTGGGAGGGGTACTCGTTGCGCAGGTTCGGGTAGGCGGCGAGGAGCTCGTCGAGTTCCGGAGCCGTCCAGTGCAGCACCGCCACCGGGAACGGGCGGGACAGCGCCGAGCGGTAGGTGCCCAGTTCGGCGCGGAGGCGGGTGATCTCGGCCCGGAGCTCGCCCGGGTCGGAGGAGCCCAGTGCCCACAGGCGCTTCGGGTCGTGCAGTTCGTCCAGCGGGACGGCTGCCGTGTGGACGGCGTCGGCGAGTTCGTCCCAGGCGTCGTGGTCGGTGCCCAGCAGCCTGCGGACGCGGTGGCGGCCGATCAGCAGCGACTGCGCGGCGTAGGGGACTTCCTCGCCCGGCGTCAGCAGGAGGGTCAGGGCGGCCGTGAAGGTGTCGTGGGCCGTGTCCAGTTCGTCGTGGGCCTCGAAGGTCTCCGCCACGATCTCCCAGGGCGCGGGATCGAGCGGGCTCGCGGCACGGATGCCGTCGAGGATCGCGCGGGCCTCGGCCTCGTGACCGTACTCCCACAGGTTGGCCGCGTTCAGGGCCTTGACCAGGTGCGGGTGGTCGAGACCGGGGGAGCCGAGCAGGTCGTCGTAGAGCGTGGTGGCACGGGCGCGGTCGTCGGCGAGTTCCAGATGGGCCGCGGCCCGGAGGAGGAGCGGCTCGCGGTCCTCGGGGTAGCGCTCCGCGGTGCGCAACAGGCGTTCGGCTTCGGTGGTGTGGTCGGCAGGCGTGTCGGGACGCATGCACCACACGGTACTGCCGTGCGTGACATGGACGGAGAGTCGCTCCGGCTCTGGAGAGTTGGGGGGCGCGGCCCTATCGTGCGGGCCGTGCGGATGCGGAGACCGGTCATTCCGGTGGTGGTGCAGCGGGACGCGCGTGGACGCAGGGCCCTCGCGCGCGCTCTGTGGACGGGCGCCGAGGTGGTGGTGACCCTCGGCGTCGTCCTGTTGTTGCTCGTTGTTCATCAGCTGTGGTGGACCAACCGCCAGGCGCGCACCGATGCCGGGCACCAGGTGCGGGCCCTGCGGAAGACGTGGCAGGAGTCGGAGGGGCGGGACGGGGCAGAGCCGGTGGACGGGCGAGGAGAAGGGACAGGAGAGGAAGGCGGAGAGGGGGGTGGGGCCGGTGCGGCTGCCGACGGGCGTGCGGCCGCGGGCGGTACCGGGTCCGGCGAGCCCCGCCGGGACCGGGCGTACGCCGTCATCCGGATTCCCCGGATCGGGCTGGTAGCCCCCGTGGCCCAGGGGATCGACAAGCGCGGCGTCCTCGACAAGGGGTACGTCGGCCACTACCCGGACACCGTGCAGCCCGGCCGGGTGGGCAACTTCGCGCTCGCCGGGCACCGCAACACCCACGGCGAACCCTTCCGGTACATCAACCGGCTGCGCCGCGGCGACCGGATCGGCATCGAGACCCGGGACGCCGTGTACACGTACACCGTCGACCGGACGCTCCCGCAGACCGGCGCCCGCGACAGTGGTGTCATCGCGGCGGTGCCGCGCAGCGAGGTACGGCCCTCCGCCGGGTACACCGCGGCCGACGCATACGTGACGCTGACCACGTGCACGCCCGAGTTCACCTCCCGGTACCGGCTCGTGGTGTGGGGCAGGCTCACCGCGGTGCGGGCGCGGTGACGGGGGTGGGCACGGTGACAGGCGCGGGCGCGGGCGTGGGCCCGGCGACCGGTGCGGGTGCGGTGACGAGGTACCTCCGGTGCGTCGGCCGCACTAGGGTTCGCTGACGTGCTGAGACGACGTCCGCAGTTGTTGTGGTTGCTGGTTCCCTACGTGCTGTACCTGGGGGTGCTGCCGTGGGTGAACCGGGTCCACCCGGTGGTGCTGGGGTTGCCGTTGCTCTTCGTGTGGCTGCTCGGGGCCACCCTGCTGACCCCCGTCGCCGTATGGCTGACCAGGCGAGGTGACCGTCGATGAACGCCGCGGTGGCGACCTCCGTCTTCGGGGTCTTCATGGTGATCACTGTCGCCCTCGGGCTGCTCGCGATGCGCGGACGGCGCACCGGGCGCGGGGAGGGCGGCGGGCTCGCGGAGTGGTCCGTGGGCGGGCGCAGCCTCGGTACCGTGTTCATCTGGGTGCTGATGGCCGGCGAGGGCTACACCAGCTTCAGTTACCTGGGCGCCGCGGGATGGGGGTACAACTACGGGGCGCCCGTGCTCTACGTGGTGGCATACATGTCCTGCGGGTACGCCCTCGGCTACGTCGTCGGGCCGATGCTCTGGGCGTACGCGCGCAGACACGGGCTCGTCGGGATCACCGACATGGTGGCGCACCGTTTCGGCAGGCCCTGGCTCGGCGCACTGGTCGCCGTCCTGGCGACGGTCTTCCTGTTGCCCTACATCCAGCTCCAGATCACCGGCATGGGTGTGGTCGTCTCCACCATCTCCTACGGCGCGATCGGTCTGAACTGGGCCTATTTCATCGCCTTCGCCGTCACCACCGGATTCGTCGTGGTGAGCGGGCTGCGCGGCAGCGCGTGGGTGTCCGTGCTCAAGGACGTGCTGGTGATCGCCACGCTCGGTTTCCTCGCGTTCTACGTGCCGCTGCACTACTTCGACGGTTACGGGCCGTTCCTGGACCGGCTCGTCACCGAGAAGAGCGAGTGGCTGACCTTCCCCGGACACGGGGACAGCGGGCTCGGCCAGGCGTGGTTCATCACCACGTCGTTCCTCAACTCGCTCACCGTGGTGATCTTCCCGACGACCGTCGCCGGTTACCTCGGGGCGAAGAACGCGGATGTGCTGCGCCGGAACGCGATGCTGCTGCCGGCCTACAACGTGTTGCTCTTCGTGCCGATGCTGCTCGGCATGGCGGCCCTCTTCGTCGTGCCGGGGCTGGTCGGTGCCGATTCCAACCTGGCGCTCTTCAAGCTCGTCGTGGACTCGCTGCCGGCCTGGGCGGTCGGGGTCATCGGGGTGGCGGCGGCACTGTCGTCGATCGTGCCGATGGCCGTGTTCATGCTGGTCATCGGCACGATGTGGGGGCGTAGTGTGCTGTCCCTGGTGCCCCGGTGGGAGCGGCGGCAGAAGGGCGCCGCGCAGGTGGTGGTCGTGGTCGCGGGAACCCTGGCCCTGGTGCTCACGTACACCGCGCCCAACACTCTGGTGCGGCTCTCCCTCATCTCGTACGAGGGGATGGCGCAACTGCTTCCCATGGTGCTGCTGGGGTTGGTGTGGCGGCGGTTGTCGTTGGCCGGGGCGCTGAGCGGGCTGGTCGTGGGGGTGGGCACGGTGTGCGGGTTCGTGTTCACGGAGAACGATCCGGTGTGGGGGGTGAACGCGGGCATCGTGGCGCTGGGCGCCAATCTCCTCGTCGCGCTCGCCGTCACGTACGCGGGACCGCGCGAGCACGACGACCGGCCCGACGACGAGGTGCTCGCCCGGGACGAGATCGATGGGCCGGGTGCGGATGCGGGTGCGGGTGCGGATACGGGCGCGGGTGCGGGTGCGGATAGGGAATCCGGTGCGGGTGCGGCGTCCCGTGCGGGGGCGGGGTCCGGGGCCGCGGAGTCGGGCGGTGGGGCCGGGCGGACCGCGGGAGAAGGCGGGCGGCCGAGCCGCTGCTCGTCCGTGATCGGTGACCGGGAACGGTGGCACTGTCGGAGCCGTCGTGTATAACGGCTGGAGCAGTGAAACGTGCGTGTGTGCGAGTGTTGTGGACGCGTACGTCGTTCGTGGGCCCGTCGTGCGAGGTCGGCCCGCGGACACCATCCGACCGTGCGGTGAAGAGGGAGGGGCCGATGAGCGGTGACACACGCCGTCTGCGTGACGGTCTCTCCTGGCTGCTCCGCCCCGTCGGGCTGCTGCTCTTCGTCGTCATCGAGCTCCTCGCCGAGATCCAGCTCGCCGAGGGCGGCAGCTTCTCCGCGGCCGTCGCCCTCGCCGCGACCGCGGCGGCGGGCTCCGCGCTGGTCGTCGCCGCGGTCATCAGCGCCCGGTGCGCGACCCCGGTGCCCCGTACCCGCGTCCGTACGGCGATACGCGACCGGGAGAGACGCACAGCGTTCCTTCCACAGCGGGACCCGGACGCCAAGGGCCGCAGACGCCCCCGAGCGCCCGGTCACGCCCTGCCGACGACCGTCTAGGGGCCCGTCCTCGTCCGTTCCGCCCTGTCCCGACTCGTGTGCTCCGTGCGCTCCGTACGCCCCGCGCGTTCCATGCGTTCTGTGCGATCCATGCGCTCCGTGCGTTCTGTGCGCTTCGTGAGCCCGTTGGTTCCGTGTGCGAGTCCCGTGCGTGCATGTGTGTTGTGTGCGTGTGCGCGACAGGTGTGTGACAGGTGTCGCCGGGGTGCGCGGCAGATGCGTGCCCCCGAGCAGTGGTTGCCCCTCGCGGTTCGTCATGCCGAGTTCGTTCCTCACTCCTGGCACGACGAGAACCCTCGGAGGGCTCACCGATGTCCGCTGTCATGTCCGCGTTCGCCGCCCTGGTCGGCGCGCTGGCCGATGTACTGCACCCGCTCTTCCAGACCGCTTCCGCCGCCGCCGCGATCGTGCTGTTCACGGCACTCGTACGGCTCGCCGTGCACCCCTTGTCGCGGGCCGCGGCGCGTGGGCAGAAGGCCCGCACCCGGCTTCAGCCGCAGATCGCCGAACTGCGCAGGAAACATGGCAAGGACCCCGAGCGCATGCAGCGTGCGCTGATGGACCTGCACAAGGAGGAGAAGGTGTCGCCGCTCTCCGGCTGCCTGCCGAGCCTGCTCCAGATGCCCGCCTTCTTCCTCCTCTACCACCTTTTCTCCAGCCAAACGATCGGCGACGGACCCAACGAACTGCTCGGCCACCGACTGTTCGACGCCCCGCTCGGCGAGCGCTGGTACGACGCGCTCGCGCACGGCGGGCTGTTCGGGGCGCAGGGACTGGTCTACCTCGGACTGTTCGCGATCGTCGCCGCCGTGGCCACGTTCAACTTCCGGCGTACGAAGCGGCAGATGGCCGCCAACCCCGTAACCCCGGCCACCGGCCTCGACGGCCAACCGGTTCCGGGCATGGGGGCGATGACGAAGCTGATGCCGCTGATGTCGTTCGCCACCCTCTTCACCGTGTCCGTCGTGCCGCTCGCCGCAGCCCTGTACGTCGTCACCAGCACCACCTGGACCGCGGTCGAGCGTGCCGTTCTCTACCGCGACATGCCCGTCGCGGGTGCCGCCGCGGCCACGTCCGTGTGACGTCGGCCCGACGACGGGGCACGCGACGGGGCGTGCGGCCGGTTCGGGGCACGCGGTCCGGTGGTGGTGCGGGTGCGGCACCCCACCCCTTCCGCGTATGTGTCAGACCCGCCCCGAGGGCCGTTCCGGGTCGTCGAGGTTCGTCATGAGCTGCTTCGAGGGCTCGTGCTGCGATCGTCCGCGCACTACTCGGTGCCGGGGGAGGTTGCCGGGGCCGCGGCGGGCAGGGTCACGGTGACGCCCTCGCGTGCCGAACGCCGGGCGGCCTCCAGAACGTCCAGGGCCGCAGCGGCCTGGAGAGCGGTCACCGGATTGTCGCCCCGGCCGCGCAGCGCGGCGGTGACTGCCGCGTAGTACGCGCGGTAGTCACCGGGCACGGTGGGTACCGGGGCGCCGCCGCCCGTCAGCGGAGACTCGCCGGAACCGATCCGGCCCCAAAGCTCCGGCGGCTCCTCGCCCCACGGCCGGTCACCGCTGTCCGCCGGGCGCACACCCGCGCGCAGGGCGGCCTCCTGCGGGTCGAGGCCGTACTTCACATAGCCCGCGGCCGAGCCGAGCACCCGGAAACGCGGGCCGAGCTGGGCCGTGGTGGCGCTGACGTACAGGTGCGAGCGGACCCCGTTCGCATGGGTGAGCGCGAGAAACGTGTCGTCGTCGGCGGCGGCACCCGGACGGCGCACATCGGACTCCGCGTACACCCGTACCACCGGTCCGAACAGCACCAGCGCCTGATCGACGACGTGGCTGCCCAGGTCGTACAGCAGCCCGCCGATCTCCTGCGGATCACCCGATTCACGCCAGCCGCCCTTCGGCTGCGGTCGCCACCGCTCGAAACGGGACTCGAAGCGCTGTACGGTGCCCAGTTCGCCGCCCTCGATCAGCCGGGCGAGAGTGAGGAAGTCGTTGTCCCAGCGGCGGTTCTGGAAGACCGAGAGCAGCACTCCGCGGTCGCGCGCGAGCGCCGCGAGTTGTCGCGCCTCGGCTGCCGTCCCGGCGAGGGGCTTGTCCACGACGACCGGCAGCCCGGCCTCGATCGCCGCGGTGGCGAGCGGGACGTGGGTCCTGTTCGGCGACGCGATCACGATCAGATCGAGTTCGTCCGCCCGCGCCCACAGCTCCTGCGGCGACGCGGCGAACCGCACGGCGGGAAACTCGGCGTGCGCCTGCGCCCGCCGCTCCTGGTTCGAGGTGACGACCGTGTCGAGGACGAGGCCCTCGGTCGCGGCGATCAGCGGGGCGTGGAAGACGGACCCCGCCAGGCCGTAGCCGACGAGACCGACCCGCAGGCCGGTCCGGTCGTGCGCGGCGGCGGCGGGGGTGCGCAGACCGGTCCGGGCGGCCGGGGTGGGCGGGAAGCTCTCGGATGTCGAAGGCGCGTCGTGGGTCGTATGGCCAGTCATGGACGCCACTTAAACAACGGCGTCGCCGACGCGCGAGGGCGGGGCGGGCGATACGACGGACGGGCGACGCGGGCCGGAGGAGACCGGGGAAGGCCGAGCCGTGGACGGGGGAGGGGAGCGGGGGAACGACGGCACGTGGCTGGGCCGATCGGGCGGTTCCGGCGGCCGACCGGGTGCACCCGTGGCATGCCGATGCCCGTCGTCTCGCGCGTGCGTGGCAACGTCACGGCTCAGAACCGGCGAACTCCGGCGCACAGGCCGGGCGGGTGCTGAAGACCTTGGCCGGGCCCACGGCTGCCGACGCGCACATCTCCGGCGCCTTGTAGCTGTACGTGCCGGCCGCCGTTCCAGGTCCGGCCAAGGTCTTCAACGTTCGCCCGGCCGGTCGGGGCCCGGCCCTCCGGTCGGGGCCCGGACTTCCCGTGGGAGCGCTCGGCCCGGAGCGCCGGGCGGTCGGCGGGGACGTCGGCCGTCCGGCGCTCAACGAAGGTGAACCCCGTATGTCCCACACGCCGTACCCGTCCGCCGAGCCTTCCGCCACCCCCTTCGCGTACGGATTTCTTGTCGGTTCCGGACGGGGCCGAGCGGCCGGTGCCTCCGCGCGCCCTTCCTCGCCGCCGCCCCTTCCCGAGCCTGCGCACGCGGCCCTGCACGCGGCCCCGCACGCCGGGCGGAAGCGGCACGGGTTGGCGCTGGGACTGGTGGCCGCGAGTGTGGTGCCCGCCGTCCTCGGCGGTGCGTCCGCCGCCCGTGCCGTCGACGCGTCGTCGGCCGCCGCGGCCGCGGAACCGGGCATCCCCAGCACCGGCCGGCAAGCCGACTGCGGTGATGCGAAGGCGAACGAATTCCCGATCAGGACCCGTATCCACGGAGGTCCGGACACCTATGCGTCCGGCGGCGGCTACGGGACCTGGTTCCTGGACCTGACCAACACCACGGACGAGACCTGCCGGGCCATCCACCCGGTGCTCGTTCTCGTCGACGAGGCACGGAAGCTGACCGACGAACAGATCCAGCTGGTGTTCTCCGAGGACAGTCGGCCCGACATGGAGCACCGTGTCGCCTGGGAGACCACGGATCAGGACGAGCACATCGGTGTCTTCGACGGTGACGCCGACTCCTTCGACGGCTTCACCGTTCCCGCGGGCCGTACCGTCACCGTCCGGATCCGGATGGCCTTCACCTCCGACACCGGACCGGGGAGGGTCACCGCCGGGGCGGCGATCGTCCAGCGGTTGTCGACGTCCGACGGCGGGAAGGGCGCGGACGACGGGGCCTGGGTCGGGGACTCCGACGACTACGTGTTCGCCATCGTCGGGGACGGCGAGAGCGACGGCGGCGAGACCGGAACGGGTGGGACCGGAACGGGTGGGACCGGAGCCGGTGAGGCGGATGCGGCGGACGCGGTGGGCAGGGCGGACGCGGCGGAGGGCGGTGGCACTGGTGATACCGGGGGTACCGGGGATAGCGGTGATGCCGGTGGTGCAGACCGGGCCGCCCGTCCGCTTCCGTCTCCGGACCGTTCGTCCTCGGACCGTTCGCCCTCGGATTACCCGTCTCCGGGCCGCCCGTCTCAGGACCGCCCGTCTCCGGATCGGCCCCGTACCGACTCCGTCCGCCCCAGTGCCCCCGCGGTCACCGGCGACACCGTGCGTCCGGTCGTGCCTGGCCGCACTGCGGCGCCGAAAAAGGAAATGGCGCCGGAAACGAAAGCGGCGCCCGAGCGGGTGCCGGAGCCCGAATCGGCGCCGGAGTCGGGGCATGCCGTTCCCGAGCTGGCCACCACCGGGCCGGCCGGCCTGCCGTATCCCGGCGTCACCGTTGCCGGGTTCCTGCTCGGTGGAGGGGCTGCGGTGGTCTGGTCACGTCGCGCCCGGCGTCCGCGCTCCTGACCCGGGGCACTCGTCCTCGATCCGGGGGTTTCCGTCCCCGACCGGGAGGCGTCCGTCCCCAGATCGGGCGGTGCCCGTTCCCGGGTGTTCATGTTCGTCCGCGAGTGTTCATGTCCGTCTGTCACCATCCAGGCGTGGACTACCCGCACGACCAGACACCTGGCGCCCCCATCCGCTCCGGCATCCCGGAGCACGGCCGTATTCCCAAGTACTACGCGGTCAAGGCCCGTGTATCCCTCCTCATAGAGGAGTTGGGAGAGGGGGGCATGCTGCCCACCGAACGCGATCTCGCCGAGCGCTACGAGGTCTCGCGCGAGACGGTGCGCCAGGCGCTGCGTGAACTCCTGCTGGAAGGGCGGCTCGCCCGGCAGGGGCGCGGCACCGTCGTCGCGGGTCCCAAGCTGGAACAGCCGCTCTCGCTGGCCAGCTACACGGAGGGGGTGCGGCGTCAGGGCCGTACTCCCGGCCGTCACCTCATCGGGCTGGAGCGGTTTCCCTGCCCCGAGGCACTGGCCGCCGATATCGGGGTGGGGCGCGGCGAACCGGTCTGGCACCTGGAACGCGTGCTGCTCGCCGACGACGACCGGGTCGGCCTGGAGAGCACCTATGTGTCCGTCGCCCGACTGCCGCGCCTGGACGTGGAATTCGACCCCGACTCGTCCTTCTACGCCTATCTGCGAGACCGGCTCGGGATCGCCTTCGGTGACGCGGACGAGCGGATCGAAACCGTACTCGCGACGCCGCGCGAGGCGCTGCTCATCGGTACGCCGCCCGCCCTGCCCATGCTGCTGATGCACCGGATCTCGCGCGACACGGCCGGGGCGCCGCTGGAACGCGTACGCACGCTCTTCCGCGGGGACCGCTTCTCCTTCACCACGCGCCTCGGCCCCCAGGCCGGACACTGACGCGACGCGTCCGGACGACGGCACGCGGACGACGACCGGGTCACGGCACTCGGGTCACGGCACTCGGGTCATGACGCTCGGGTCACGGCGCCCGGACGACGGCACAGGGGCCACGGTCCCGCACGGGCAGGCGGGCTGCCGGGACGGCGGTCGGCCACTCCGTCCGCAAGGTAACGAAAACATAACGGGTCTAGGCCGAGTTTGGGATCCGGTTCACCATCCCGTTGCCGAGCCGATCCTTGCGGGTCACCGACTCCGAGGAGCGTTTGCTGCCGGTCACCGTCACCGACGGCACGTGTACCGGCACCGGCACCGGCACCGGCACGGGTACCGGCGGCGTCGACTTCGCGGGCCGGGTCCTCGACGTGGCGACCGGCGACGCGACCCGCGGTGCCACCGCCACCCTGTGCGTCCGCCCGCACCTGGTCGGGCTCGGCGACGGACCCAACGCGCTGCACGGCACCATCGTCGAGGTCCAGTGGCGCGGTTCCACCCACCGCCTGTACGTCGACGTCGACGGGCACCGGATCAAGGCCGACCTGCGCGAACTGCGCGAGACCCCCGCGCTCGGCGACAAGGTCACCCTGCACTTCGCCCCCGAGGACGCGGTGCTGCTGCCCGCGGGAACGGCCCCGGGAACCGCGGGAGGGACCCATGGCTAGCGCGACGACCACGGCCCTGCGTACCGGACCCGCCGCGTCCACCGACGACCGGCGCACCGAATCCGGGACGGGCCGACCCGGGCACGGCGACGTCGACAAGGACCGGCGCGGCACCGGAGCGCGGGGCATCCCCCGCTTCGTCTGGGCGTTGCCGCCGGTGGCCGTGCTCGCCCTCGTCTTCCTCTACCCGCTGGCCCTCGTCGTCCAGCAGTCCGTCAGCCCGGACACGGGCGGCACCTCGCTCGCCCCGTACGGCGACGTGTTCGCCTCCGAGTCGTTCCGCTCGGCGCTGACGACCACCGTCTGGCTGGCGGTCGCCTCGACGGCCGGATGCCTGGTGCTGGGCTTCGTCCTGGCCGTGGTCATCGCGTTCGTGCCGTTCCCCGGCGGCAGGGCGGTCGCCAGGTTCATCGACGTCTTCCTCTCCTTCCCGTCCTTCCTGATCACGCTCGCCCTGCTGTTCATCTACGGCAGTGTCGGCATGGCCAACGGCGTGTGGACGGACGTGACCGGGGCGTCGAGCGGTCCCTTCGACTTCCTCACCACCCCGTGGGGCGTGCTGCTCGCCGAGATCACGTACTTCACCCCGTTCGTCATGCGCCCGCTGCTCGCCGCGTTCTCGCAACTGGACAGCGCGCAACTGGAGGTGGCGTCCTCGCTGGGCGCGAAGCCGGCCCGGATCGTGCGGCAGGTGATCCTCCCCGAGGCGCTTCCGGCGCTCGCCGCGGGCGGCAGCCTCGTTCTCGTGATGTGCCTGAACGAGTTCGGCATCGTGCTGTTCACCGGCGCGAAGGGCGTCACGACGCTGCCGATGCTCGTCTACAGCAAGGCGATCCTGGAGTCCGACTACCCGGCCGCCTGCGTCGTCGCCGTCGTCAACATCGCGATTTCCGTGGGTCTCTACAGTCTGTATCGGATGGTGAGCCGCCGTGTTGGTGCATAGCCGTACGGGCAGGTGGGCCACCTGGGCCGTGTTCTTCGTCCCGCTGTTCGCGCTGCCGCTGCTGGTCATCCTCGCCGCATCGTTCGCCATCAACTGGTCCGGCGCCTTCCCCTCGGGACCGACCGGCCACCACTACGCGGCGGCGACCAGCGGCGACTCCCTCCAGGCCCTGACCACCAGCCTGGTCACCGCAGTCACCGCCAGCCTGCTCGCCCTGACCATCGGATCGTGGGCCGCGCTCGCCGCCGCCTCGCTGCGCAGCCGGGGCAGGAGACTGCTGGACGCGCTGTTCATGCTGCCGGTCGCCGTGCCGTCCGTCGTCGTGGGCCTCGCCGTACTTGTGGCGTTCAGCAAGCCGCCGATGCTGCTGAACGGGACGCGCTGGATCGTGATCCTGGCGCACACCATTCTTGTCACGGCGTTTGCCTATTCGTCGGTTTCGGCGGCAATAGTGCGTCTCGACCCGATGTACGAACAGGCGGCGGCCAGTCTCGGCGCCCGTCCCTCGTACGTCCTGTGGCGCGTCAAGCTGCCGCTCCTGCTGCCGTCCCTCACGGCGTCCGCGGGACTCTGTTTCGCGCTGTCCATGGGTGAGTTGAGCGCCACGATGATGCTCTACCCGCCGGACTGGACGCCCCTTCCGGTGCAGATTTTCGCGGCCACCGACCGCGGTTCGCTCTTCACCGGGGCGGCCGTCGCCGTGGTCCTGATGGGAACGACGCTGCTCGTGCTGCTCGGCGTCTCCCGCATCCGGACCAGGGCCTCGTACCGCTGACGTACTTCCGTCGCGTCCGTTGGCACCCCTTGCCGCACAGCCGGAATCCCCGTCACCGGCATCGGCGTCCCCCGTCGCACCACCGGCCCCGCGCCGCACGGTCGGCACCCCCGATCCATACCGACACCCCCGTATCGACTCCGGCCGGCTCCCCGGCCGACTTCCAGGAGATCCGACTGCCATGCGCAAGAGCCACCTCAAGCCGATAGCCGCCGTCACCGGTGCGCTCGCCCTCGCCGCCACCCTCTCCGCGTGCGGCGGCTCCTCGGCCGCCTCCGACGAGAAGGTGGTCACCGTCTACAGTGCCGACGGCCTCAAGGGCGAGAACGGCGACGGCTGGTACGACAAGGTCTTCAAGGACTTCGAGAAGAAGACCGGCATCGAGGTCAAGTACGTGGAGGGCGGCTCCGGCGAGATGGTCCAGCGCGCCGTCCGCGAGAAGTCCAACACCCAGGCCGACGTGCTGATCACGCTGCCGCCGTTCATCCAGCAGGCCGACGACAAGGGCCTGCTGGCCGCGTACGCGCCGAAGGGCTCGGACCAGGTCGACGGGGCCGACAAGGCCGCCGACTCCAAGTGGACCTCGGTCGTCAACAACTACTTCGGCTTCATCTACAACAAGAAGGAACTGAAGTCGGCGCCCACCACCTGGGAGGAGCTGCTCGACGGAAAGTTCAAGAACAAGATCCAGTACTCCACCCCCGGGGTCGCCGGCGACGGCACGGCCGTGCTCATCGAGGCCATGCACGACTTCGGCGGCAAGGAGCCGGCGATGGAGTACCTGAAGAAGCTCCAGGCCAACAACGTCGGTCCGTCCGCGTCCACCGGCAAGCTCGCGCCCAAGGTCGACAAGGGCGAGCTGCACATCGCCAACGGTGACGTGCAGATGAACTTCGCCCAGTCCAAGGAGATGCCGAACCTCGGCATCTGGTTCCCGGCGAAGCAGGGCGGCAAGCCCACCACGTTCGCCCTGCCGTACGCGGCCGGCCTCGTCGACAAGGCCCCGCACAGCGACAACGGCAAGAAGCTGCTCGACTTCATGCTCTCCGAGCAGGCCCAGAAGGACGTCAGCGCGGTCGGCGGCGGTTTCGCCGCCCGCAAGGACGTGGAGGCCACCGACGCCAATGCCGTCGAGCTCGCCAAGCTGACGCAGGGGGTGGAGGTCTTCCGGCCCGACTGGTCGGACATCGGCACCAACCTGGACACCTACGTCGGCGCCTGGAAGTCGGCCACCGGCAGCTGACACCGGCAGCTGACACCGGCCCGGCCACTGCCCAGCCGTCCGTCCGCCCAGCCGTCCGTCCGCCCAGCCGTCCGTCCGCCCAGCCGTCCGTCCGCCCGGCCGGCTGCCCGTCCGGTCGTCCGCTCGCCCGGTCGCTCGCCGGTCGTTCGCCGGTCGGGTGGTGGCCGGGTGGTGGCAGGTCGGGCGGCGCCCGCCCGCAGTGCGGGACGAAACCGGAGCGCCGGAACACACGCTCTAAAATCGGGGGCGTCGGCGCTGCACAACGCGGTGCCGCCGGCGTCCCCGCACACGGCGTACGGCAGGAGTTCCACACATGGCAGAGCGCAAGCCGATCTCATCCTGGCTCACCGACATGGACGGAGTCCTGATCCACGAGGGGACCCCGATCCCCGGGGCGGACGCCTTCATCAAGCGGTTGCGGGACTCGGGGATGCCCTTCCTGGTCCTCACGAACAATTCGATCTACACCGCCCGTGACCTGCACGCCCGCCTCGACCGCATGGGCCTCGACGTGCCCGTGCAGAACATCTGGACCTCCGCCCTGGCCACCGCCCAGTTCCTGGACGACCAGCGGCCCGGCGGCACGGCGTACGTCATCGGCGAGGCCGGGCTCACCACCGCCCTGCACGACATCGGCTACGTCCTCACCGACCACGAGCCCGACTACGTGGTCCTCGGCGAGACCCGCACCTACAGCTTCGAGGCGCTGACCAAGGCGATCCGGCTGATCAACGGCGGCGCCCGGTTCATCTGCACCAACCCGGACGAGACCGGCCCGTCCGCCGAGGGGCCGCTGCCCGCCACCGGGTCCGTGGCCGCCCTGATCACCAAGGCGACCGGCAAGGCCCCGTACTTCGCGGGCAAGCCCAACCCGCTGATGATGCGCACCGGGCTGAACGCGATCGGCGCCCACTCCGAGTCCAGCGCCATGATCGGCGACCGGATGGACACCGACGTACTGGCCGGTCTGGAGGCGGGCATGCAGACCTTCCTGGTCCTCACCGGACTCACCACGGTGGCCGATATCGACAAGTACCCCTTCCGGCCGTCCACGGTCGTCGACTCCATCGCCGATCTCGTCGACCTCGTCGACAAGGCCTGAACCCGGCGGGACACCGGCCGGGAGGGGCACCGCCCGGAGCCCCTCCCGGCCCCCGCTGCGGATGCGGAACGCCGGAGCACGCGCGAACCTTTCATCCGAGGAGGTTCACGATGCGTTCCACATCCCTCACGCTCTGTTCCGTCGCGGTCGTCGCGGCGACTCTGACACCGGCCCCCGCCGCCCTTGCCGAATCCGGCCCCGGTACCGGTTCCAGAACCGGAACCGGAACCGGAACCGATTCCGGCCGGGGGGCGGACTCCCGCGGTTCCCTCTCCGTCACTCCGTCCTCCGCGGCCCCGGGGGGCGAGATCGCCCTGGGGCTGGACGGTTGCGAGGGCGAGGAGGCCACTGGCAGTTCCGACGCCCTCGCCTCCGAGGCGCGTTTCGCGCCCGCCGCCGACGGCGGCGGCCTCGTCGCACACGCCCGGATCGGCCCCGACGCCTCGCCGGGCGACCACGAGATCCGCATCGTCTGCAGCGACGACACCGCTGCCGGGATCTCCGGCACGGTCACGGTCGTCGACCGCGACGCGGCAACCCCGCTCGCCCCGGTCCGTGCGGGCGGCGGCGGCACCTCCGTCCTCACCGACCAGGAGACCCGGCAGAGCGGCCCCGGTGCCGTGCACGCCGTGATCGGCCTGGCCCTGGCCGCCGTCGCGGTCGTCGCCGTCGCGTTCCGCGGCGCCGCGCGACGCCGCCGCCCGGCGGCGGACTGACGTGCCCGCCCCCGACCGCCCCACGGGCGCCGCGGCACCGGCTCCACCGCCCTCCCCGGGGCACGGCCGGCTGCTCGCCGGGGTGGCCTGGGCCGTCCTGCTGCTGGGCCTGTGGCTCTGGGGCCGGGACATCGCCGACGGCACCGGCGTCGGCTCCGCCCCCACGACCGGTGACATCGCGGCAGTGGGCCGCCCCCTGGGCGTTCCCCTGCCGCCGCCGCACGCCCCGGTCGAGGGCGTCGCGCCGCAGCGGATCGAGATCCCGTCGATCGGCGTCGAGGCACCCGTGGTCGCCCGCGGCCTGGACACGGACGGGGCGGTCGAGCCGCTGCCCTTCGACGAGCCCCGGACCGTCGGCTGGTACGGCGGCGGCACCCGGCCCGGCGCCAAGGGCCCCGCCCTCCTCGTCGGCCACGTCGACACCGAGACCAGACCGGCCGTCTTCTACGGGCTGAGTGCGACCCGCCCCGGTGCCAGGGTCGAGGTGACCCGGACCGACGGCAGCGTCGTCGAGTTCACCGTCGACGACGTCCAGGTCCTCACCCGGCAACGCTTCGACGCCGACAAGGCATACGGCCCCCGCAGGAACGGTCGCGCGGAACTCCGCCTGATCACCTGCGGCGGCACCTACGACCGGGCGTCCCACTCCTACGACGCCAATGTGATCGTCTCCGCCTATCTGACCGGCGAGCGGTCCGGGACGCACGGCAGATCCTGACTCCGTCGGCGCCGTCCCCGTTCCCGGGCGCCGGAGCCGCGGCGGACCGCCCTGCCGACGGCGGGGCGCGTCGGCCGGAGGCGGAGGCGCCCTACGGCACACCGGATGCGGTCGCCGGGCACGATGCGGACCCGGACGCGGCCGCGCGGTGGGCGGCGGTGGACGGTCCACAGGCCGTCGCGCCGCTCACCACCCGGCCCTCAGCCCGGAGAGACGAAGCCGGACTCGTATGCCGCGATGACCGCCTGGGTGCGGTCCCGTGCGCCGAGTTTCGCCAGTACGGAGCTCACGTGCGACTTGACGGTCTCGGTCCCCACCACCATGCGGGCGGCGATCTCCGCGTTCGACAGACCTCGCGTCATGAGACGCAGCACCTCGCCCTCGCGTTCGGTCAGCGCGGCACGCTCCATGGCGGTCCGGGCCGCGGCGTTGCCGTGGTCCCGGCCGTAGGAGGACGCCAACTGCCGCACCGCCGCCGGGAACAGCAGGGAGTCGCCCTCGGCCACCAGCCGTACGGCGTGCACGATCTCCGCCGGACGCGCCCGCTTGAGCAGGAAACCGTCGGCGCCCGCGCGCAACGCCCCGTACACGTACTCGTCGTTCTCGAAGGTGGTCACCACCACGATCTTCGGCGGGTCCGCCACCGTGCGCAGCACCGTCCGGGTGGCCTCGATGCCATCCATCAGCGGCATGCGCACGTCCATGACGACGACATCGGGGCGCAGTTGCCGCACCAAGGGGATCACGGCGGCCCCGTCGGCGGCCTCGCCCACCACGTCGATGTCCGGTTGAGCCCCCAGCACGGCGCGCAGCCCCGCCCTCACGAGCGGCTCGTCGTCGACAAGGAGAACAGTGAGTGGCACCCGGTCAGCCTACGGCCCGTTCCGCAGCCCCTGACCGGCACGGGCGCTCACGGGCTGTCCCGCAGCACGCATCCCACGCCGCTCCTCGACGGGCGCCTGCTGCCCGCCCCTCGGATCACCGCAGCGGCAGATCGACTTGCAGCAGCCAGTGGCCGTCGTCCCGGCCCGCCCGGGCGCTTCCGCCGAGCAGCGCGGCACGCTCACGGATTCCGCGCAGCCCTCTGCCACCGCCCATGTCGGCCATCGGTGCCTGCGCGGGCAGCGGGTTGTGCACCTCCAGCCGCAGCCGCGCCTCCTCGACGGCGATGCGCACGCCGATGCGGACGGGACCCGCGTGCCGCAGCACGTTGGTGAGGGCCTCCTGGAGCATCCGGTAGGCCTCGCGGGAGATCGGCCCCGGAAGGTGCTCCAACGGTCCGGTCACCTCGGCGTCGACCTGCGCACCCGAGGACCGCGCGGAATCCAGCAGACGGTCCGCCTCGTCGAGAGCCGGACGCGCACCGACCGGCTGCCCCGTCTCGCGCAGTACGAGCAGGACCCGGTCCAGGTCCTCCAGTGCGGCCCGCCCCGTCTCCTCGATGGCCTCCAGCGCTCGGTCGGTGAAATCCGGGTCGCCCGCCGCCCGGGCGGCACCCGCCTGCACCACGGCCAGGGTGAGTGCGTGGCCGAGGGTGTCGTGCAACTCCCGTGCGATGTGGTTGCGTTCCAGCAGTTGCTCGGTGCGCTTCTCCAATTCGGCAAGCCGTTCCTCGACCGACGGCCCGAGGAGCCGGCGAGCGGCACGGGCCATGAGCGCACCCGCGCCGGCGGCCACCATGACCAGCACCAGCAGGGGTACCGGTACCAACAGGCCGTACGCCCAGCCCGAACCCGTGACCGGCATGAACGAGTCGGCGACGCCGGGATCCCCGACGGCCGCCCCGGCGAGCGACAGCGCGAGCGCCATCAACCCGTTGGTCACCAGCGCGACGGCGAGCCCCGCTTCCATACGCAGCACCAGCCAGGCACCGGTCCTGCCCCAGTCGGTCCACGAGCCGGAGAAAACGGTGGAGATGCCGGGGTCCTCGGCGTTCCTCACACGTGCGTGCGGCCCGGGAAACAGCATCAACCGCGCCTGGAGCCCCTCCGCATGACGGACCGACGGCACCAGGGCGGCGACCGGGGCCAGAGTGACGGGAAGCGCCGCGATCAGCAACCAGTCGCGCGGCGACGTGTCGCTCAGCCCCGGATGGACCATGGCGCAGGCGAGCGGCACGATCGCCCCCACCAGCAGGTGCAGCCAGCGGGTGTAGGTCACTGCACGTGTCAGCGGCAGCAGGATGCCCGGCATGCCGTCATCGTGCCAGAACGGCGGGGACGGCCGTCTCCCCCGTGCGGGGGAGACGCTCTCCTCGGCCGGGGGATGTCCGCCCGCGTTCTCCCGGCCACGCTGAGTCCATGACCAGCATCGACGTCAAAGAGCTCACCAAGGAGTACCGCGACACCCGGGCCGTCGACCGCCTGACGTGCAGCGTCGAACCGGGCCGGGTCACCGGTTTCCTCGGCCCCAACGGCGCCGGCAAGTCCACCACCATGCGACTCGTCCTCGGCCTCGACCGCCCCACCTCCGGCACCGCCACGCTCGGCGGCCGCCCCTACGCGACACTGGACGAGCCCCTGCGGACGGTCGGCGCCCTCCTGGACGCGCAGGCGGCCCATGGTTCCCGCACCGCCCGTGACCATCTGCGCTTCCTCGCCGTCAGCAACCGCCTCCCGGCACGCCGCGTGGACGACGTCCTCCAGGAGACCGGCCTCACCGCCGTCGCACACCGCCGCATCAAGACCTTCTCGCTCGGCATGCGCCAGCGGCTCGGCATCGCCACTGCGCTGCTCGGGGATCCGCCCGTCCTCATGCTGGACGAGCCCACCAACGGCCTCGACCCGGAAGGGATCATCTGGATCCGTCACCTTCTGCGCCGGCTCGCCCGTGAAGGCCGCACGGTCCTGGTCTCCAGCCACCTGATGAACGAGACCGCCGCGTTCGCCGACCATCTCGTCGTCCTCGGCCGGGGCCGACTCCTCGCCGACATCCCGACGGAGGACTTCATCGAACAGCACAGCCACCCACGGGTACGCGTACGCACCAGTGACCCGCGTCGGTTGCGGGCCGCGGTGGTGGCCCAGGGACACACGATCGCGGAGGACGGCGACGGCCGATGGGTGGTCGACGACGCCACGGCCGAACAGATCGGGGCCATCGCCGCCCGCGAGGGCGTCCCCGTCCTCCAACTCACCGACGAACGCGCCTCGCTGGAGCAGGCATACCTCGCCCTCACGACGGCCGAGGCCGAATTCACCGCCGCGACTCCCGCGTCCCCGACCGCCCCACAGGAGGCCTGACCATGTCCGTTCCCGCGGTATTCCACTCCGAGTGGATCAAAATCAGGTCGGTCCGGGCGAGCTTCGGATCGCTCCTCGCGATCTTCGCCGCCACGCTGGCCATCACCCTGCTCGTCTTCGCCACCGTGGGCCGGGCGGAGGCGGAAGGCGGCGAGGACCCGGTCTTCGGAGCCTTCTACGCGATCAACTTCGCGCAGATCGCCGCGATCGCCTTCGGGGCCACCGCCGTCTCCTCCGAGTACGCGGGCGGTGCCCTGCGGATATCCCTGTCGGCCGTGCCGCGCCGGGGCCTCTTCTACGCGGCCAAGACGGCGATCGTGGCCGTCACCGCCTTCGTCGTCGGAATCGTCACCGCGTTCGCCACCTTCTTCACGGGCCAGGCGTTCCTGGGGGAGTACGCCATCGACCTCGACGAGCCGGGAGCGCTGCGGGCCTGCGTCGGCGGCGGGATCTACCTCGCTCTGATGGCCTTGTTCGCCACGGGTCTCACCTTCCTGCTGCGCAGCGCCGTCGCGACGCTCAGCCTGCTCGTCCCGTTCATTCTGATCGTGTCCTTCGTGGTCGGGGACGTCGCCGAGGGCGCCGCCGGCTATCTTCCCGACCGTGCCGGCCAACAAGTCCTGCACCAGACCCCGGTGGGAGGTCTCGACCCCTGGACGGGTCTCGCCGTGACGGCGCTGTGGGCGGTGGTCGCGCTCCTGGGCGGTTGGTGGTCGGTGAGGCGACGCGACGCCTGACAACCGCGGTGGCCGACACGCGCGTCCGGCGCACGGCGGCCTGTGAGAAAGCACACTGTGTGCGGGGCCCGTCACCACTGTCCGGGCTGCGGCTCTCATCGATGACCAGCTGCGGGACCTCTGCGAACGCCCGGAGACGATCACGAACCCGCAGGTCGCCTGGTGCGGAACCCCGCTCGGAGTCGATGTGTTGCGGCGCCGGGCGGGGCCCGCACCCCGCCCGGCGGACCACCGGAGTGCCCCAACTGACCGACGTGTCAGTTCGGTTGGCGCGGAAGGTCCGGTGCGGTGAAGGGTGACGTGCTGCGGTGCCGGACGCGGCACCGGACGGGTCGGCCGGCCTCTGCCCCGATGACCGTCGGCCCCGCGGGGGCGGTGTACGGGGCCGCCCTCGCATACGAACAAGGCCCCCTCACACATGGTGAGGGGGCCTTGACTCTGCGTGCGCCGCCAGGGACTCGAACCCCGGACCCGCTGATTAAGAGTCAGCTGCTCTAACCAACTGAGCTAGCGGCGCCTGCTGACCTGGAGAACTCTACCCGAAGACGGGGTGTGCTCCCGACCATTTCCCGCTCGTCACGGCCTGTCGGATGGTCGTTTTTTCACTCCTATCCGTCAAAATGCGATATGTCATAAGGGTTGAGACACTGACGCCCGTGCAGATGCGCCCAAAGATATTGACGAATGCGGAGGGGAGTCGCATGACTGTGCCGGCTTTCGAGGAGTATGTACCCACTGTCGACTGTGCCTGCGCGGGGTGCGCCGCGCAGCGGAGGGCCGCCGCCGGGTTCCTGCCCGTGCGGGACGGAGGTCATCCGGCCGCCCATGGGGCGCGTCGTGTGCTGGTGCTGGCCACCGCGGCCGGTGTGGTGCTGAGCGCCGGAGTAGCCGATGCGGTCGAGGCGCCGGGCGACCGGGGGGTGGGGCCGACCGGAACCGCGCGACCGGACGAGGTGGCGGCCTCGGTGGCCGCGCCGGAGCCGGGGGGGCCGGTGGACCCCGTCGAGGAGTCGGGCCCGTTCGACCGGACCGAGGCGGACGCGGGCACGGACGCAGGCATAGGCACGGGCACAGACACAGACACAGACACAGGCACAGACGCAGACACGGGCACAGACACTCCGCAGGGTATGCCGGGGCCGGTGCGGGAGACCGGGGCCGCGGGGCCGGCGTCGTCCATGAGCACCATGTCCGCGCTGCGCGGGACCACTCGGACCGCGATCATCAACCGGGCGAAGAAGTGGGTCTCCGCGCAGGTTCCGTACAGCATGACGAAGTACTGGTCCGACGGGTACCGGCAGGACTGCTCCGGCTTCGTGTCGATGGCCTGGAACCTGCCCGGCAACGAGTGGACGGGCAGCCTCGCCCGCTACGGCACCCGGATCGCGCGCAAGGACCTGCAACCCGGCGACATCCTCCTCTTCCACAACCCGGCCGATCCGGGGAAGGGCTCGCACGTCACGATCTTCGGCGGCTGGACCGACCACACGCACACGCACTACACGGCGTACGAGCAGACGAAGCCGCACACCCGCAAGCAGACGACGCCCATGGCGTACTGGTCCCACTCCGGCAGCTACGTCGCCTACCGCTACAAGGGGCTCGGCGGCGGCGGCAGCGGTGGCGGCGGTTCGTCGACCACGTTCCCGGGCGCCGGGAAGTTCGGTTCCGGCGCCAACAACACGTACGTCACCCGGCTCGGGCAGATGCTCGTGGAGCGGGGCGGCGGGCGCTTCTACACGACGGGTCCCGGTCCGGTCTGGAGCGACGCGGACCGGAAGGCCACCCAGGCGTTCCAGAAGGCCCAGGGCTGGAAGGGCGAGGAGGCGGACGGCATCCCGGGGCCCGACACCTGGCGCCTCCTGACCGGCGGCACCGGTCACGACATTTCCGCCTCCGGAGGGGGCGGCGGGGGCAACGGTGGGTCGAATTCGAGTTCTGCGTTCCCCGGGCGGGGGCTTTTCCGGCCCGGACAGTCCAACAGTCATATCGACCTGCTCGGCAGGCAGTTGGTGAAGAAGGGGTACGGCACGTACTACCAGTCGGGCCCGGGGCCCCGGTGGGGCGAGGCGGACCGGCGCAATGTCGAGGCATTCCAGCGGGCCCAGGGCTGGCGGGGCGCGTCGGCCGACGGCTACCCCGGTCCGGAGACCTGGCGGCGGCTCTTCTCGTGAGAAGACGGAAATGACGGAGGCGGGAATGGGTTCCACGGTGCCGGACAGCTCCGGAACGACGGAAAACGAAAGGGGCGCGAAGGAGCGGGAGGCAGCGCGGATGCGGGATCGGACAGTGGTGGACGGGCGGGGCACGGACCGGGACGAGGGGCATGGCGGCCCCCGACCGGACACGACGGCGGATGACGGTACGGGACCGGGTCGGGGCGCGGCAGCGGTGCGGGAATCGGCTGCGGCTGCGGGCGCGCCCGTGGGCACGGGTACGGCTCCGGACGCCGACACGGGATCGGGCGCGGACACGGGACCGGGCGCCGGGCCGGACGCCGTGGTCGACCTCGTGCTGGACCTGGTCCCGGGTGAGGACACCGGTACCGCACTCGGCGCGACCTCGGTGTCGGTCCCGGTCGGCGGTGCCGCGGCCGGTCCCGTCCCGGCGGCGGACGGTGCGTCCGCCGGGGGCTCGGCGCCGGACGCCGCGTTCGCGCCGGGCACGCCGGTGCGGGCCGCGGCCGGTTCCCGCGCGGGGCGCGCTTCCGAACTCCCGCACCCGTCCACGCTCCCGCTGCCGTCGTCGCCGCTGCCGTCCCCCTCCCGGCCACGGGACACCGCCGACCGGGGCCCCGGTGGCGTCGAGCGGGCTCGTGGTGCCGCGGGGTCCGGCATCGCTCCGGCGGGGGCCGGTACGCGCCGCCTGGTCATCGGCCGTGAGGGGGCCGCGTCCATCCCCGTCCACCTGCTCTTCCGCGGGGATTCCGAGGGCGCCGACGCGACGCTCCCCGGCGACATGCCGCTACGGGGCACCCGCGGCACGGGGGCCGAGGCGGGGACGCGGCGACCGCCCGTACCCAGGGGGCCGCAGGTGCAGCCCTCGACCCGGCCGGCACCGCTCGGCGACCCACGGCTCACCGAGCGGTCGGGGCCCGCGCTGCCCGGCTGGGTGGCGGTGCTCACCGGGCTGATCGGGACCGCCGCCGCCGCGGCCGTCCTCTGGTGGATCGGAGCGTTCCCCGTCCCCGTGCTCACCCGGCTCGGCATCGACTCGCGGCCGTACCAGGGCGTCGGCCTCGGCGCCTGGGTGGCACTGGCCGCGCTCGCGACACTGGTGCTCCTCGCGATCGGCGGACTGAGCCGCGGACGCGTCGGGTACGCCTGGGTGCTGACCCTCTTCGGCGAGTACCGGGGGAGCGTGCGGCGGACCGGGCTCATGTGGATCAGCCCGCTGCTGCTGCGCCGCCGGGTCGACGTGCGCCTGCGGCACTGGCGCAGCGAACCGCTCCCCGCCGTGGACGCCAACGGCACGGCGCTGCGCGTCGTCGTCCTGGTGGTGTGGCGGACCAAGGACACCGCACGGGCGGTGCTCGGGGTCGCGGATCACGAGACGTACCTGCGCGAGCAGGTCGAGGCGGCGATGGCCCGGGTCCTCTCACAACTGCCCGCCGACGCCTTCCACGAGGACGCGCACACCCTGCGCAACGTGGAGGCGGTCGGGGACGCGCTGACCCGGATGCTGAAGGCGGACTGCGTGCCGGTCGGCATCGAGGTGTACTCGGCACAGCCGACCGGGATCGAGTACGCGCCGGAGGTCGCCGCGGCCATGCAGCGGTGCCGGATCGCGGCCATCGACGCCAAGCAGCGCGACAGTGTCCTGACTTCGGTTGTTGACGCGGTGGACGACACGGTCAACCGGTTGACCGAACGCGGCATCGTGGAACTCGACGACTACGAACGAAAGGCACTGGTCAAGGACTTGACGGTGGCGTTCTACACCGGGCGCGGAGGTGGGGAGGGGGCCTGACGGGTCCCGGGGGCCACCGGCGGGGGAAACGGAATCCTGCTCCCATTGGTCTGGACATGTTCATTTCCCGTCAATAATCTAAGTCTTGGTCTAGACCGCAGTACGCGCGCAGCAGGCTCATGGAACCTCCCCCCGTTCTTGAGGAGCGACAGCAATGCGTAAAAGGGCAAGTGTGGCCGTGGTCGGCCTGGCGATCGCGGGCGCCTCGATGTTCGCGACGAGCAGCGCCAGCAGCCACGGCTACACCGACAACCCGATCAGCCGTCAGAAGCTCTGTGCCAATGGCACGGTGACGGGCTGTGGGAACATCCAGTGGGAGCCGCAGAGCGTCGAGGGCCCGAAGGGCTTCCCGGCGGCGGGCCCGGCCGACGGGAAGATCTGCTCGGCCGGTCACGGCGAGTTCGCCCAGCTCGACGACCCGCGCGGCGGCAACTGGCCCGCCACGAATGTGACGGCAGGTCAGGGCTTCAGTTTCCGGTGGCAGTTCACCGCCCGCCACGCCACCTCGGACTTCCGCTACTACATCACCAAGGACGGCTGGGACCCCACCAAGCCGCTCACCAGGGCCGACCTGGAGCCGCAGCCCTTCATGACGGTGCCGTACGGCGGCAAGCAGCCCCCGGCGACCCTGACCCAGCAGGGCACCATCCCCACGCAGAAGACGGGCAAGCACATCATTCTGAGCGTCTGGAACGTCGCCGACACGGCGAACGCGTTCTACGCCTGCTCCGACGTGAAGTTCTGACGAACGGCGGGTCGACGCGCGCCTCCTCGTGGGACGGCGGGCGGCGGCCCGCACCCGGTGTCGCGACCGGCGGCGGCCCGCCGCGGCGCCAGGGATGCCCCCGGACGACGCAGTTTCGAGGACGCGGCCCGGGGTGCCCACGGACATGACGGGCGGGCGGCGGGAACCGATTCCGGTCCCGCCGCCCGCCCGTCCCGTGCTGCCGTTCCCCGCGGCGAACTCCCGTCGGCTCGTCAGCTCGTCAGTGCCAGTTCACTGCGGTCAGCCACCGCGGACCTGCGGCGGAGCAGGACCACGGTCAGCGCCGCCCCCACCAGCAGCAGCGCGGACCCCGCGACCGAGGCGTAGCGCATGCTGTGCACGAAGGCGTCCCGCCCGGCGGCGATCAGCGAGTCGTCCCCGGTGGCCACCGCGCCCGCCAGTGTCTTGCGGGCGTCCGTCGGAGCCGCCCCCGGCATGTCCGCGGTGTAGACCGCCGTGGCCACCGCGCCCAGCAGGGCCATCCCCATCGCGCCGCCGAACTCCTGGCCGGTCTCCAGCAGCGAGGCCGCCGAACTCGCCCTGTGCGGCGGGGCGGTGGACAGGGCGAGGTCCGAGACGAGGGCCATGACGGTGACGATGCCGCAACTCATCACGGCGCATCCGGCCAGCAGCAGCACCAGCGAATCCGTACCGGTCAGGGCGAGGACGGAGAATCCGGCGGCGGCGATCAGGAATCCGGCGCAGATGACGCGGACCCGGCCGGTGCGCTGGGCGATCGCCGTGGCCGTCGGTGCTGCGGCCCCGACCGCCAGCGACGGGGCCAGGCTCCACAGCGCGGCCTCCATCGTGCTCATGCCGAGCACCGACTGCAGGTACTGCGTGGTGAAGAAGGAGGAGCCCATCATGGCGAAGGACGCCAGTGCGTTCAGCCCGATTCCGGCCCCGAAGCCGCGGTCGCGGAACAATTCCCGGCTGATCATCGCGTCGCCGCGACCGCGCTGACGACGGACGAAGAGCAGCCCGACGAGCAGACCGGCCACGACGATCAGTGCGCGGGACACGTCGAGCCCGTGCGCGGCGCTCTCCTTGACCCCGTGGACGACGGGCAGCACGGCCCCCATCGACAGCGGCACGCTCAGGAAGTCGAACCGTCCGGGGTTCGGGTCCTTGTACTCCGGGACCAGCACCGGCACCAGGCCCAGCAGCAGCACCATCGCGGGCACGTTGATCAGGAAGACCGAACCCCACCAGAAGTGCTCCAGCATGACTCCGCTGAGCACCGAGCCGAGCGCGATTCCGCCGGCCATGGCACCCGACCAGATGCCGATGGCACGGCTGCGCTGCCGCTCGTCACGGAACATGTTCCGCACGAGTCCCATCGTCGACGGCATCAGCGTCGCGCCGCCGATCCCGAGCACCGCACGGGCCGCGATCAGCATGCCGGGGCTGGTGGCGTAGGCGGCCGCGACCGACGCGGCGCTGAACGCGAACGCGCCGAGGAGCAGCAGCCTGCGACGTCCGATCCGGTCGCCGAGCGCCCCCATCGTGATCAGCAGGCCGGCCAGGGCGAAGGCGTACACGTCGAAGATCCAGAGCTGCTGAGTGGCGCTGGGGGCGAGGTCCCGGTCGATGGCGGGGATCGCGAAGAAGAGGACGGAGACGTCCATCGAGACGAGGAGAAGGGGCAGCAGAAGGACCACGAAGGCGGTCCATTCCCGGCGACCGGCGAGGTGGCCGCGCTCGGCGGTGGTGCTCGTGGTGTTCGTCATGCCCGAGAATGTACGGCTGTATAAAACAGTTGTCTAGTACGGATGTGTAAAACGTTCGTACATCTCGTTGGGCAGCAAAAAACGAGCGAGGCGGTTCACGTGTGTACGTGAACCGCCTCGCTCGTTGCCTGTGCGCCGCCAGGGACTCGAACCCCGGACCCGCTGATTAAGAGTCAGCTGCTCTAACCAACTGAGCTAGCGGCGCCTGCTGACTCGAAAATCATACCTGCTTCCGGCGGGTGCTGATGACACCGGTCGCGAATCGGCAGAAATCGGGAGAAAGTGGTGCGCGAAGCCCGGTCGGTCCGGCGCGACCGGACCCGCTGGGGCGCGACTCAGAGCGCCAGCGACAGCAGTACGGGTGCCGCCTGCCGGTTCAGCGTGTCCGCCGCCTCGCGCAGGCGATACGCGTCCTGGATCGGGAGCGACAGTGCAAGGCATCCCGCCGACGCCCCGGCCGTCAGCGGCACCGCGGCGCATACGGTTCCGACCGCGTACTCCTGGAGGTCGAGCATCGGGACGGTCGCCGGCTGGCTGTCGAGCCTGGAGAAGAGGGCTTTCTCGTCGGTGATCGTCCGCGAGGTGAGCCGGGGTGTCTTGTGCCGCGAGAGGTGGTCGCGGCGGCCGTCCCGGTCGAGCTGGGCCAGCAGACACTTGCCGACCGCCGAGGCGTGCGCGGACGACCGGAAATCCACCCACTCGTTGACCGCGGGGGTGAGGGGCCCGTCGGCGTACTGCGTGACCCGGACCTCGCCGTCGACGTACCGGCTGATGTAGACCGCCGCGCCGACCGAGTCGCGCAGCTGCGCCAGCAAGCGCTGGAGTCTCTCCTCCAGGGCCTGTTTGCGGGCCGCGCCGGAGCCGAGGAGCAGCAGGGACGCGCCGATGACGTAGGCCCCGTCGGCTATCTGCTCGACGTATCCCTCACGGCGCAGTGTCAGCAGCAGGGAGGTCAGGTGCCCGAGGGGCAGTCCCGTCTCCCGGGAGATCTGGGCGTCCGTGATGCCGTCGCCGTGTCCGGAGACCGTTTCGAGAACGCGAAGGGCGTACTGCACCAAAGGGAACGGTGCGGTCGGTTCGGGCTTCAACGTCACGGCGTCCCCCTGTCAGGTTGTGACCGCAAGCTTTGCCCTCACGATAGCTGTCACGCGGCCGATTCGGGGCGATAGTTGACAATGGGACGATGCGCCCCAGCCTCATGAGCAGGGGCGCATGTGTCCGGCATATGCCAGTGTCATTGACACGCGAAAAGTAGCGAGGTCACAGCACTGCGGCGAGGAAATCGCGCGTACGTTCGTGCTCCGGATCGGAGAAGATTTTCTCCGGCGGGCCGGATTCGACAACGCGTCCGGAGTCGAACATCAGCACGGTTTCCGATACGTCGCGGGCGAAGCCCATCTCATGGGTCACGCAGAGCATGGTGATGTCGGTGTTCCGGGCGATGTCGCCGAGCAATTCGAGGACACCCGCGACGAGTTCCGGGTCGAGCGCCGAGGTCACCTCGTCCAGCAGCAGGATCTCCGGCCGCATCGCCAGCGCGCGGGCGATCGCCACCCGCTGCTGCTGCCCGCCGGAGAGCTGCGAGGGGTGGGCGTCGATCTTGCCCGCGAGTCCGACCAGGTCGAGAAGCTCCCGGGCGCGGGACTCCGCCTCGTCGCGGTCCATGCCCAGCACGTTGACCGGGGCCTCGGTGATGTTCTGCAGGACCTTCATGTTGGGGAAGAGGTTGAACTGCTGGAAGACCATGCCGATCTTCCTGCGGGCCTCGCGCAGATGCCTCTCGGTCGCCGGCCTCAGTGATCCGTCGGACGCCCGGGTGTGGGACAGCGGGCTGCCGTCCACCCAGATCACGCCGTCGCTGACCTTCTCCAGCGTCATCAGCAGCCGCAGAATCGTGGTCTTGCCGGAGCCGCTGGGGCCGATCAAGGTGACGTGCTCGCCGCGCGCGACCGAGAAGTTCAGCCGGTCCAGGACGACGTGGTCACCGTACCGCTTCACGACGTCGTCGAAGCGGACCAGCGGATGGCCGGTCCGCGCGGCACCGGCTTCCGCGCCGGCGCCCGCGGTGACGGACTCGGGGCCCGCGGTCGCCGTCTTCTGCAGGGGGAGGGGTTCAGTGGCCAAGACGCTTCTCCAGCTTTCTCATCAGCAGCGAGGTCGGGTAGCTCGCGATCAGGAAGATCACACCGGCGAGCGTGATCGCCTCGGTGTACGCGAAGTGGTCGGCGCCGTACTTCCGGGCCTCGAAGACCATCTCCTGCACCGTGATCACGGCGAGGAACGGGGTCTCCTTGAACATCGCGATCGCGTAGTTGCCGAGGGCGGGCAGCACGTTGCGCACCGCCTGCGGCAGGATCACCGCCTGCCAGGTCCGCCGGGCCGGCAGCGACAGCGCCCGGCATGCCTCCCACTGCCCCTTCGGCACACCGTCGATCCCGGCGCGGTACACCTCGGAGGTGTACGCGGCATAGTGGATTCCCAGCACCACGATGCCGATGGTCAGCGGTTCCACCGAGGTGAACAGGGCTGCCGCACCGACGAGTTGGACGAGCAGTGGAGTGGACCGGACGAACTCCGTCAGGACTCGCACCGGTACCGTCACGAACCGGCTCGGAGCCCGTCCGGCGACGGCGATCGCCAGCCCGAGCACCACGGCGACCAGGGTGCCGAGCACCGTCGCGAGCAGGGTGACCCGGAAGCCGTGGAGCAGCAGTGGCAGGGCGTCCCCGACCGCGTTCCAGTCGAAGCCGTTCATCCGGCACCTCCGGTGGTCGGCGTCACGGTCTGGCCGGCGCTGCGGCTGCGCAGCAGCGAGCCCGCACCGGTCGGCATGCCGAGCCGCCGCTTGGCGCCGCGTTCCAGCAGGTTCATCAGCAGGGTGAGCGCGTAGGCGAGGACGAAGTAGGCGACCAGCAGGGTCAGGTACGCGGTGAGCGTCTCGCCCGTGCGATCGCGCAGCTGCTGGACCACCGTCATCAGGTCGGCCGCCGAGATCAGCCACAGCAGCGGGGTGCACTTCAGCAGCTGGATCAGCAGATTGGTGAACGACGGGATCATCTGCACCCACGCCTGCGGAAGGATCACCTTCCGCATCCGGTGCAGCGGCGTCATGTTCAGTGCGACGGCCGCCTCGTACTGGGCTCGCGGCACGGAGCCGATCGCCCCGCGCACCACCTCCGCGCCGTACGCACCGTAGTTGAGGCCGAAGGCGACGACCCCGCAGAGCAGCGGCGTCAGTTCGTACCCCGTCAGCGGCGGCATCGCGTAGTAGAACCAGAACAGCTGGATGTAGAGCGAGGTGCCGCGGAAGAACTCCACGACCACGCGCGAGACGCCGCGCACCACCAGCAGTCGGCTGACCGACATCAGGCCCAGGACGAACGACAGGACCAGTGCGAGCAACGCGCCGAGGACGGTGGCCTGGAGGGTCACCCACAGCCCCGAGCGCAGTTGTGGCAGATCGTCGAGGAAGGCGGAGAAGAAGTCACTCATGCGGTGTGTCCCGTCCCCGTCAGCCCTTGCACAGATCGGCCGTCTTCAGGGTGGCCGGCGGGAGCTCGGTCGCCCCGAAGCCGTACTCCCGGAGCAGCTCCACATAGCGCGACCGGTCCGAGACGATCTTCTTCAACTCGCGGTTGAAGGCGTCCCGCAGGTCCTCGTTGCCCGTGCGGAAGACCGCGCCGCCCGGGCTGTACTGCTTCGTGCCGTCGAGCTCCGGCACGAACGCCTCGGTGACCTCGGTCTCCGGGTTGGTCTTCGCCAGCCAGCGCAGCGAGATGCCGGTGAGCAGGAACGCGTCGATCCGGCCGCCCTTGACCGCGTCGGCTCCGTCCTGCGGCTTCTGCAGGGTCTTGATCCGGTCCTTGGCGATACCGGCGCCCTCGGCGTACCTCCCCTCGACGGCGCCCGACATCACGCCGACGGTGATGTCGGCGGCCTTCGCGGACGGCAGGTCGGTGACCTTCTTCGGGTTGCCCTTCCGCACCATCAGCGCGGTCGGCGAGATGAACTCGGGCTCGGAGAAGATGGCGTTGGCGCAGCGCTCCGGGGTGATCGCCATACCGGCGCTGACCACGTCGTACTTGCCCGCCTGGAGTCCGGGGACCAGGCCGTCCCACTCGGAGAGGGTGGGCCTCAGCTCGTCGACGCCGAGCGCCTTGAAGATCTCCCGGTGCAGGGTCGGCGCCTCGCCCTTGAGCTGCTTGCCCTCCATGTAGCCGTACGGGGCCTCGTTGGCGTACGCGACCCGCACGAAACCCTGCTTGCGGAGCTTGTCGAGGGCCCCCGCACCGTCCGCCGAACCGGCACCGGTCTTGCTGCACGCGGACAGCAGCCCGGGGACGACGAGCAGGCCGCCCACCGCCGCCGATCGGTTGAGGAAGCCCCTGCGGGACAGGTCGGGGAAAACAGCCATGGTTCGTGAACTCCTGGAGGGGGGTCGGACCGTCCGGACAGGTGGAGCGCCTGCCCGATCCCGTACGTCTATGCAGCAAGTGGCCGCCTGTGGCCGAAACGTGGCCGGAGGGTGACCGTCCCGTGTCCCGTCGCAGGAGGGGGCCCAGGGGTCCCGGCGACGCGTCCCGGTGGAAGCGGAATCGAGGTGACGCACCGTCATGAACCGTCGTCCGGGCGGGTGTCGGAGGCCGTGGGGAAAGCCTTGCCGGGGCGGGGAGTTCGGGTCAGTCGTCGAGATCCCGGGCCGGGATGTATCCCAGCCGCTTGTCCACGACATTGGGCAACGGTTCCCCGGCCGCCCGGAGTTCGTACATCTCCACGAACTGCGCGCCCAGCCGGTCGCGCCAGCCCGCCGTGTCGCCGCTCATGTGCGGGGAGACGATCAGATCCGGTACGTCCCAGAGCGGGCTGTCCGGCTCCAGGGGCTCCTGCTCGAAGACGTCGAGGGCCGCACCGGCGATCCAGCGCTTGCGCAACGCGTCGGCCAGATCCTCCTCGACGACCAGGGGGCCGCGCCCCACGTTGATGAACCGGGCCGAAGGCTGCATCAGCCCGAAGAACCGTGCGTCGAACATGGAGCGGGTCGACGCCGTCAGAGGTGCCGCGCAGATCACCCAGTCGGCGCGGGCCGCCAGCCGGTCCAGGTCCGCCACGCCGTGAATGGTGCGCCGGGCCGTGCGTCCCACCAGCGCCACCTGGACCCCGAGCGCGATCAGCAGCCGGGTGATCTCCCGGCCGATCGGGCCCGCGCCGACGACCACGGCGCGGCTGCCCGCGACCTCGGTGCTCTCCCGGTGCCGCCACAGCCGCGCACGTTGTAGATCCAGTGTGCGCGGGAGATCCTTGGCGAAGGCCAGCACCAGGCCCGTCACGTACTCGGCGATCGGCCGCTCGAAGACGCCCCGCGCGTTGGTCACCGTGGTGCCGGACGCCACCAGCTCGGGGCAGAGCAAGCGGTCCACGCCCACGCTCGCCGTGTGCACCCATGCCGGACGTGGCCCGTCGCCCGGCCAGGCGGCCCGTACCGCGTCGGAGGTGAAGTCCCACACCAGCAGCACGTCGGCATCCGGCAGGCGCGCGGCGAGTCCGGCCTCGTCCGTGTACCGGACGACGGCCCGTCCGGTCAGTCGCCCGAGGCGCGGCGACGGGTCTGCGTCCAGGACGAGCACGGTGGGCTCTGGCATGAGAGGCGGTCGCTCCGCTGCGTCTGCGATGTGCGGGCTTCCCACGCTGGCATCCGTGCCGGTGTTCGTCAACAGGTCGGGGTGGGGGCGGCGGCGGATGGGGGAATACTAGGGAGAGATGGGTAAAAACGGGCGAAGAAGGGGCGGACATGACGACCCTCGGCTTTCTCTATCCCGGCGACCATCTCGCGGAGGACGACTTCCCGAGGATGGAGGTCCTGCTCGACGCCGTCCGGCTGGTCGTGAACCACACCGCCGTCGACGACGACGCCTACCGGACCGACACGCTGATGCGGGCCGGTGTGCCCGGACGGCTGGCCGCCGGGGTTCCCGAACTCCAGCGCGCCGGTGTCGAGTGCGTCGTCTGGGCGAGCAGCGCCGGTGGCTTCCTGTACGGCTGGGAGGGCGCCCACGAACAGATCGCCGCCCTGGCCCGGGAGTCCGGGGTGCCCGCCTCCAGTACGTCCTTCGGTTTCGTCCACGCGGTGCGCCACCTCGACGCCGAGCGCGTCGCCGTCGCCACGACCTACCCCGAGCCCATCGCCGAGGCGTTCACGGCCTTCCTCCGTGCCGCGGGCATCGAGGTCGTCGCCACCCGCGCGGCCGGGCTCGCCTCGGCCACCGAGACGGCGGGCTGGGGGCCGGAGCACGTGAAGGAACTCGTCACGGCGGCGGACCGGCCGGACGCGGACGTGGTGCTGCTCCCCGACACGGCCCTGCACACCGTCTCGTACGTGACGGAGCTGGAGGACCTCCTCGGCAAGCCGGTCCTCACGGGCAACCAGGTGTCGGCCCGGGAGGGGCTGCGGCTGGCGGACCGGCGTGCCTGGTCCCCGAGGCTGGGAAAGATCTTCGCCGCCCGCGAGGCGCCCCCGGCGCCGGTGGCCGGATGGGGCGCGGGGCGGGCCTGGGCGAGGAGCGGAAGGAAGGGGCAGGCCGGCAGGCACCCCGGACCCGGCCGGTGGGGCGTATGAACCCGTGAGCGCGAGGGGTGGCGGCCGGAATAAGCGGAGACCGCCTCCTGTTCCATGGGGGGCTCATGAGCCGCACGCATACCTATTCGCATCACCGGGAGGGGCCGAACGTGGACGACATTCGAGGCGACGAGGTCCGGAACGGCCGTGATGAGGTCCCGATCGGTGAGGCACGGGACGCCGAGGCCCGGGGCGACGGGATCCGCGGCCGGGCCGAGGGCACGGCCCCCGTCCCGCTCTCGGTGCTGGACCTGGTGACCGTCGGCCAGGGCCGCACCGCCACCCAGGCGCTCCGGACCGCCGTGAACATCGCGCAGTTGGCCGAGCGCCGCCGATTCCACCGCTACTGGGTCGCCGAGCACCACTCCATGCCCGGCGTCGCCTCCTCCTCACCGGCCGTGATCCTGGCCCACCTCACCGCCCGCACCGAGCGCATCAGACTCGGATCGGGGGGAGTGATGCTGCCCAACCACGCGCCCCTCGTCATCGCCGAACAGTTCGGCACCCTGGAGGCCATGGCCCCCGGCCGCATCGACCTCGGCCTCGGGCGCGCCCCCGGCACCGACGGCGCGACGGCCGCCGCCCTGCGGCGCACCGACCGGTTGGGCGAGGGGGCCGACGAGTTTCCGCAGCAGCTCGCCGAGCTGACCCGATTCCTGGACGACGACTTCCCCGACGGCCACCCCTACGCCCGTATCCACGCCGTTCCCGGCCCGGTCCAGGGCACTGCCGAGGGCGGGGTCCAGTCGGCGGCCCGCCCGCCGATCTGGCTGCTCGGTTCCTCCGGGTTCAGCGCCCGGCTGGCGGGTGTGCTCGGGCTGCCCTTCGCCTTCGCCCATCACTTCTCGGCCCAGAACACGGTGCCGGCCCTCGACCTGTACCGGCAGTCCTTCCGGCCGTCCGCGGTGCTCGACGCGCCGTACGCGCTGATCGGCGCCGCGGCCCTGGCCGCCGACGACGCGCGCGAGGCCCGTCGGCAGGTGCTCTCCGGGGCGCTGTCCATGGTCCGGCTGCGCACCGGCCGGCCCGGCCTGGTCCCCACTCCCGAGGAGGCGGAGACGTACTCGTTCACGTCCATGGAGCGGGAGTTCGTCGACAACTGGCTGAGCAACGTCGTCCATGGCACACCGGACGAGGTCCGTGCCGGTCTCGACGGCCTGGCCGAGCGCACCGGTGCCGACGAGCTGATGATCACGGCCAATGCCCACGGCGGCGAGGCGCGACTGCGCAGCTACGAACTGATCGCGGACGCCTACGGTCTGCCGACGTCCTGACCGGTTCCGGGCCCCGGCGACGGGCCGCGACCCCGGTACGACGGGGACGCCGATGCGGGCGGTGGCCCCGTCGCCCCGGAGGCGGCCCGGCTTCCGGGAGGCACGCCGTCGCCCCGGAGCCGCACCGGCGTACCGGAATCACACCGTGAGTTTCCGGCGGCCGATCAGTTCGGCGATCCGCTCCGGCCCGACGGCGCGCGAGTACAGCCAGCCCTGCCCGGTGTCGCAGCCGAGGCTGCGCAGCCGTTCCGCCTGGCCCGCCGTCTCCACGCACTCCGCGGTGACGGTCAGGCCCAGGCGGTGCGCCAGGTGCACCATGGCCTCGACGATCGTCTCGTCGGCCGGACTGGCGTGGGCGTCGTCGTCGTAGCGGAAGCCGCGTACGAACGAGCCGTCCAGCTTCAGCACGGAGACCGGCAGCCGACTCAGATAGGCGAGGTTGGAGTAGCCCGTCCCGAAGTCGTCGATGGCGATGCGCACGCCCATGTCGCTCAGCGCCTGAAGGGCCTGGAGGGGGCGGCCCGCCGAGCCCATCACCGCGGATTCGGTCAGCTCCAGTTGCAGCAGGCCGGGATCGAGGCCGGTCTCGGCGAGGATCTCCGCGACATCGGTGACCAGATCGGAGTCCCAGACCTGCCGCACCGCGACGTTGACGCTGATGAACAGGGGTGGTTCGGCCGGGTGGTCGAGCTGCCAGCGGCGGGCCTGGCGGCAGGCGGAGCGCAGCACCCACCGGCCGAGCTGGACGATCGAGCCGTCCTCCTCGGCGATCGCGACGAACCGATTCGGCGAGAGCATGCCGAACTGGGGGTGGTTCCAGCGAACCAGGGCCTCCACCCCGCGCACCACTCCGTCGGCCATGCCGACCAGCGGCTGGTACTCGATGGTGAACTCGCCGCGCTCGACGGCGGGCCGCAGATGGGAGGAGAGCGTCTGCCGGGTCATCCGGTGCGCGTTGCGCTCCGGGTCGAACAGCGTCCACCGGTCCTTGCCGTCCGCCTTCGCCCAGTACAGCGTGGTGTCGGCGGCCTGCATCAGGCCGGTCGCCGAGGTGCCGGCCATCGGCCGTTCCACCACACCGATCGAGGCCGACACGGACAGCCGCCGACCGCCCAGGTCGAACGGCTTCTGCAGCGCGGCCAGCGCCCGGCGGGCCAGGTCGGTCAGCTGCTGCGTGCCGGCCGAGTCCTCGACGAGGATCGCGAACTCGTCACCGCCCAGGCGTGCCACGAGGTGGGCGCCGGAGAGGTGCGGATCGTCCTGGGCGGCGCAGGCGGTGAGCCGGGCGGCGACGGCCTCCAGCAGTTGGTCGCCGATCCGGTGCCCCATGGAGTCGTTGACGGCCTTGAAACCGTCGAGATCGAGGTAGCAGAGCCCGATCCGGCCGCGACCCTGGACGAGGTGGTCGTCCTGGTACGGCGTCTCCAGAACGGACGACAGCCGTTCGAAGAACAGCGTCCGGTTGGGCAGTCCGGTCACCGGATCGTGCATCCGTAGATGGCGCAGCCGCTTCTGCAGCTCGCGCCGGTCGCTGATGTCGGCGACGGAGAGCAGCACCCGGCCGTGTCCGCCGGTCCCGGTACCGGTCCTGCAACACTCGCCCCCGGGGCCGGGCGCGCAACGGTCGTCTCCGGAGCCGTCGCTCCCGGAGTCGTGGCCACCGGGACCGTTGCCCACCGGGCCGTTGCCTCCCGAACCATTGCCTTCGGGGCCTTCGGGGCCTTCGGGGGCGCCGGTCCGGCGGGGTTCCGGTTCAGGCATCGGCACGACGGTGATCTCGGCCCACAGCGAGCGTCCGTCGGGATGCTTGAGCCCCTGCGTGCAGTGGAACCGCTGTCGCCGACCGTGCAGTACCTCGCGGTACGCGTGCCAGGTACGGCCGTCCGCCGCCAGGTCGAGGAGATCGGCCGCCGACTGTGCGGTGAGCGCCGCGGGGGAGGAGCCGAGGAGACCGGCGAGCGCGTCGTTCGCGGCGACCACCAGGCCCTCGTGGTCGACGACGGCCATCGGGAGCGTGGCGGCCCGGAAGGCCGCCCGGTATCCGTGGGGCTCGTATCCCCGATCACTGGCAGGAGGCCACAGCGCCTCACGCTCCGTGACCGACGGTCCTGTGGAGGGGGAGTGTGTGCCCGCCGCGGGCCTCGGCCCTTCGGAGGTTCCGCTCACCGTTCGCTCCTGCCGTGCAGTTCTGTCCTGAACAGGTGTGGCCGGACTGGCCCGCTGTGCGGGACACCGCCACGGAGGGCGGAAACCGCACGGGAAAGCCTGGTGAAGCATAGAGGCTGGCGCCTCGGCCGTTCCAGCGCCCGACCCTTCCGCGCCACGTGGACGCCCCGCATGGGTCAGTCCCGCGTCGATCCGATTTGCCCGTTACCGATCTTTTGTGAGCGCTTCCGTCCTCTGACGACTCGATCGTGATTGATTGTGACTGTCAGTGAGGGATGGCGCTCGGGTGGGCTGCTGACTCGACTGGGGCAGCTCGGCAGGACGAAAGGCTCGAATCATCACAAGGTGGTGCGTGATCGCATCTCGCACCCGGAGGTAGTTGTGCCGCGTCAGCGCAGAACCGGGGGAGTGGAGAGGCCGAGTCTGCGCGGTGTGATCGCGGCCGTGACCTCGCTCCTGGCGCTCGTGGCCACCTCCCTCGTCACCGGGCCGGCCGTGGCCGTCACCGGCGACGCGGGCCCCTGTGCGCTGCCCCGCACCGAGGCGCACCACTCGCTCGGCGTGGACGAGTGGAACGACGCCTACCCGCGCCCCGACCACCCCCTCGACGCGGTCATGGTCTTCCTGTCCTTCCCCGACCACCGGCCCACCAGCACCCCCGCCGAGCTCGCCGCCGACCACTTCCCCGCCACCACCCGCTTCTTCCGGAGCGCCTCGTACGGGAAGTTCATTCTGCGCCCGCATCCGCTGCGGCAGTGGATCCGGATGCCCAGGCCGTCCGACTGGTACGGGATGCAGCGCGACTGGGACAACGAGCGACGCGGCGCCTACCTGCGCGATGCGCTCGACGTGGCCGACCCGAAGGTCGATTTCTCCCGGTTCGACATTGTCTATCTGGTGGCGGACCCGGACGCCCCGGGCGTCGATTCCGATGCCACCAAGGTCGTCAACTTCAGCCGCCCGCTGCGCGTCGACGGCGTGGACCTCCGGCGCGTCGTCACCGTCTTCGAGCAGCACCCGCCGGACCGCAACGTGCTCGCCCACGAGACCGGGCACGTTCTCGACCTGCCCGATCTGTACCACCGGCCGTCCGACGGCAAGGGGGACTGGGACACCTACGTGGGCGACTGGGACGTGATGGGCAGCCAGTTCGGCCTCGCGCCGGACCTCTTCGGCTGGCACAAGTGGAAGCTGGGCTGGCTGGCCCGCGAACAGGTGGTCTGCGTCCAGCGCAGCCGGGTCGTCACCCTGGAGCCGATCGCGGCCGCGCCCGCGCCCGGTGCCTCCCTCGGCACCCGGCTCGCCGTGATCCGGACCGGTGAGGGGAGCGCCGTGGCGATCGAGGCGCGCGGCGCCACCGGCAACGACCGGCTGACCTGCACCGAAGGTGTCCTGATCTACCGGGTGCGCAACGAGACCCCGTCCGGAGGCGGCCCGGTCGACGTCGTCGACACGCACCCCCGCTCGGGCGCCTGCTGGGCGCGCTCCGTCTACGCACCGCTCGCGGACGCGCCGCTGCGGGTCGGCGAGACGTTCAGCATCCCCGGCGCCCATGCCAAGGTCGAGGTCGCGGACCGGACGCCGTCGGGTGCCTGGACCGTCCGGATCACCACGGGGGTGTAGCTCCGCCGATACCGGCCCCGGGCCCTCCGTCGGGACACGGGAAAGGCCCCTCGCTCTCGCGAGGGGCCTTTCCCTGTCTGTGCGCCGCCAGGGACTCGAACCCCGGACCCGCTGATTAAGAGTCAGCTGCTCTAACCAACTGAGCTAGCGGCGCCTGCTGACGTCGTAGACATTAGCATCCGGATCGCCGGTAGGAAAAATTGGATTCCGGACCGCCGAATCGGGTGCCGACCTGGTCACTCGCACACAGGCCCAGAGCAGTACGTCGGGGCCCGGCAACCAGGGGGACCGGGTGTCCGGCGCGACCACCCAGCGGGGCCCGGCGGCAGCGGGATCGCAGGTCAGCGGCGGGACGGTCACCGCGTCCCCGGTGCCGTGACAGAGCAGCGGCGGGACCCCGGTGTCGCCCTCCGGGCCGCCGTCGCGCGGTTCGAGGCCGCCGCCCCACTCCTCCCAGTCGAGCAGCGAGGGCAGGCGCTGCGCGGTACCGGGGGAGGCGAAGAGCAGCATCCGGCCGCGGTGCGTGGCGACGGGACCGGAACCCGGCCCGTCGGACCACAGGTGTTCCAGCATCCGGCGCCCGAAGAGGGTGGGCACGTTCACCACGTCGAAGGCCGACCCGCACGGCAGCACCCCGGGCGAGGCCGGGCGGGCCTGCCACTGGGTCAGCGTGCTGCGCGGATACGCGGAGGCGCCGGCGAGCCAGGCCGCCCCGGCCGCCGTGATCCGGGCCGTCCGGTCCGCGGCCTGGTCCCCCAGGAGGGCGAGGAACCCGGCGCCGCGATCATGGCCCCGGCGAGGGGCGTCGCCGCATTGCAGGGTCGTTTCGTCTGGCAGCCATGCGCTCATGCGCCCATGTCTACCGGCCGTGATCGACAGGATCCAAGAGTTGCCGGAAACCGGGACAGGGCGGGGTGCGGAGGAGTATCTTGCGCCCGGGCATATGCCAGCGGCCGCGGCCCCCCCGGGCGGGGGGGGGCGGGCCCCCCGGGCGGGGGGGCCGGGGAGGCCGGCGCGCCCCCCCCCCCGCGCCGGCCCCACACCACCCAAATAATTGCGGGAGTGTGGTATAAA
>NZ_JBHJWQ010000016.1:75701-159229 GCF_042266885.1 Streptomyces sp. NPDC056061
GACGGGGGGGGGGGGGTAGGTTTTTTGTGCGCCGGGCAATCGGCCTGGGGCCGCCCCCCCCGGGGGGGGGGGGGCGCGGCCGCCCGGTCCGGGCGGACGGGTCAGGCCGTCGAGCCGCCCAGCAGGCTCCGGCCGAACTCGACCATCTTCTTCGCGTAGTCCTCGGTCCACTCGGCACGCTGCGCGATGTCCGCGGTCGTCAGCCGGTCGAACCGGCGCGGATCGGCGAGCTGTGCTGCCGCGATCGCCTGGAACTCGATGGCACGGTCCGTCGCGGCCCGGAACGCCAGGGTCAGCTCGGTCGCGCGGGCCAGCAGTTCCTTCGGGTCCTCCATCGACTCCAGATCGAAGAAGTGCTCGGGATCGGCGACCGCGGCCGTCGGCTCGAAGAGCAGAGGCGCGGGGCGCAGCCGCTGCTTCTCGTTCCGCTCCGGTTGTGGCATGTGGTGTTTCCTCCTTCTGCGGGCCCGGCGGCCCCGGGGGTCCCGCAGGCCCGGGGGACCACCCTCCATTGTCCAACGTTCCGCAAGTGGCCCCGGATCACGGCCGGAACCGGGGCCGACCCGTTCGACGGAAGACACGGAGACCCGGAAAGGGAGCCGGCGCGACGCCTGCCGGGCGCGGGCCCTCACCGGGAGGGCTCCCGTGTGCCTTCCCGCTGCCGGGGCTCTCCGCGCACCCGCGTGGCACGGGGTGCGGCCGGCCGGTCGGGTCACGGCCGCCAGGACACCTTGTGCTCCTGCCAGTGGTCCCAGGTGGCGAACATGGCCTCCCACCCGTCCGGGAACTTCACCGTGACCCCCAACTGCACCGGCTCCGTCGACGGATGCTCGTCCAGCAACTCCGTGACGCCCGCCCGGCACACCACGACACAGGCGTGCCGGTGGCGCGAGGCCAGGACGCACAGCCGGCCCGTCTCCAGATGAAAAGCCGTGGCGTCCGGGCGACCGGAGAGCGGGTGCAGCATCACCGTCACGTCGAACTCGCGGCCCTGCAACCGGTTCGCCGTGTCCACCGCGACGCCTGTCACGCCCAGCTCCGCGAGCGCCGCCCGCACCGCCGCGGCCTGGTCGCGGTGGGCGGTGCCGACGGCCACCCGGTCCGCCGTCACCGGGGCCGGGTCCGGTGAGCGCTCGCTCGTCGCCGCGGCGCCCCGGTCGAGGAGCCGACGCACGACCAGGGCCACCGCGCGCACCGCCTCGGGGTCGGTGCGCGGGGTGTGCCGGGCCGGGAGTTCGAGCAGGCCCCACCCGGACTCGGCGGCCTCGTCCAGCACCCGGTCCGGGGCCGAGCCGTCGGACGCCACCCCGAACGACAGCCGCCGGTCACCGTGGTCCGTGCCGCTGCGGAACGGGGTGTACGGGTAGAACGCGTCCGAGACCAGCTGCGCGGCCGAGGCGGGCAGCCGCCACGACACCGGCAGCCGGTGCTGCGGCAGCCCCGGGTTGTGCGCGAGCAGCGTGGAGACCGCGCTGGCGGACGGATCGTAGGACAGTCCCGCCCACTGGTCCGCGCCCACGATCGAGAACGGGTCCAACTGCCCCGGGTCGCCGACGAACAGCGCCCGTTCGAAGAGCCCCGCCACGGCCAGCAGCGCGTCCGAACGCATCTGGTAAGCCTCGTCGACGATCGCGTGACCCCACGGTTCGACGTTCTTCACGTGCGCCCACTTGGCAGCCGTCGAGATGACGATGTCGAGCCCGGCGAGATCCGCGGCCTTGGCCGACTTCCGCACATTGGCCAGGCCGTCCAGCACCTGGTCGTACGGGTCGGAGTCACTGCTGTGCAAGCGGCCCACCGGCAGGTCCGGCTCCTTCTCGGCAAGCCGCACCACCAGGTCGTCGACCTGGGCGTTGGTCTGTGCCACCACCATCAACGGGTGCCCGGCCGAAGCGAGTTCGAGCGCCGCGCGCACCACGAGCGTCGACTTTCCCGCGCCCGGCGGGGAGTCCACCACGATGCCGCGCGACGTACCGCCCAGGGTGTCGGCGAGGATCGCGTCGGTCGCCCGCGCGGCCCGTGCGCCCGCGTCGAATACGGTCGTCACAACAGGTCCTCCGCGGTCACGGGATCGGGGTGCTCGACGCGCGCGGCCGCCGTGCCCGGCGGGCCGCCGTGCGTCCAGGGCGTCTCCTCCGGGTCCGGCAGCTTCGGACCGCCGCGCTGGTCGTGCTCGAAGAGCGTCCAGGCGATCCGGTCGCCCGGCTCCGGCACCGATCCCGGCGCCGGTTCCTTGCCGCGGCCCATCCGGTCGGTGACGCGCAGCACCAGCACCGGCACGCCCCCGTCCGCCGGATCTTCCCCGTACGCCACGAACTCGGCGGTCTGCGGTCTGCCGTCCAGCGAGCGGTACACCTTGGTGCGCTCCCCGAGGTGCGGGTGCTCGTCGGTGCGGACCGTGACCAGCGGGCGGGGCGCGGGCCGCTTCGACTCGCTGTAGGCCATCACCACGTCCGTCACCTCGCCGACGAACGCCTCGCCGGCCAGCCGCCGCCCGGCCAGGACCAGCGGATCGTCCAGTGCCTCCTGCGCGTCCAGCTGCGCCTGCGCCGTCTCGCGCGAGGCAAGCTTCTGCGCCGCCGTCACCGCGTCGTCCCGGCGCGGCTGCGGCGGCTCACCGGACCGCACCCGGTCCCGGTGACCGGTGAACGACCAGCGGTCCCTGGTCCAGCGGTCCTCGGTCCGGGACGCCTCGGGCAGTTCCCGCAACAGATCCAGCCCCCGCCACACCGCGTCCCAGGTCGGCCGCATCACCCCGGCCAGCAGCGCCCTGACCTCCCGCTCCGCGGCCGTCAGCCCGGCGAGCCGCGCATCGGCCACGAGACCGTCCTCGGCCGCCGAGAGCGCGGTGCGCGCCCGGTCGTACCGCTCGATCGCGGGTGCCAGCAGCCGGTTGTCGAATGCCGGATCGGTGGCCGGACCGGCCGGCGGGCAGAGCAACTGGCCCTGGCCGTCCCGCGCCGACTCGGCCCGCAGCGCCGCCCCGGCCCCGGACTCGCCCGCCTGCGCGTCGATCCATGCCAGCAGCGCGCCCAGGTGCTGATCCTCCAGGCTGCTCTGGCCGGTCGCCCAGTGCCGGTTCAGGAGGTCCGTGACGGCGAGCAACAGCGAGGAGCCCGGCACCCTGGCCCGCTCCCCGTAATGCGTCAGCCAGCGCCCCAGCAACGGCACCCGCGCGGGGGCGGGGTACGGGGTGTCGGGATCGTCCTCCGCCGTGCGCCGGAACCGCATGGAGCGACCGAGCAGCCGCACGAATTCGACGCCCGCCCGGTTCGGCACGATCAGCTGGGCCGCGTCCGTGCAGAGCTCGACCTCGACCTTGGTCCGCTTCCCGGTCGCCGGATCGGTTTCGTTGCGTTCGGCGGGCTCGACCACGTCCTCGAAGGTCTCGATGTGCGGCAGCACCGCCTCGGCGAGATCGGCGAGGAACGAGAACCGCAGATCGCGGTCGCGCGGTTGCGGGACCGCCAGCAGCCGGGGCGCGTCCCGGTCGGTGCCGACGAGCGCGCCCAGCGGCGCGCCCGCCTCACCGGCGGTGGTCAGCGGCACCAGGACGAGCGGCCGGTCGGTGAGGTGCCGGTGCAGGACCGTCGTCAGGGGCTGCGCCCGGCCGCTCTCCACGGCCTCCAGCCGGGCCAGGGTGCTGATCAGCGACATGCCGGCCCGCCGTCCCGGCCCGCCGCGCCGCCCTCCGGCACCGCACCGGCCAGCGCATCGGCGCGCAGAGCCGCCGCCCGCCGCAGGGCCGCGACCGTCGGATCGGCCGGATCACCCTCCACGCCCGTGGCGGCCGCCAGCACCGCGTCCACCGTGGTCAGCCCGCCGAGCTCGCCGCGCACGCTCCGCCCCAGCGTCTCCACCGCCCCCGCCGCACGGGCCTTCGCCCGGCAGTGGAAGGCCAGCTCGCACGCGGACAGGCATTCCGGCGCGTACGCCGCGCCGACCGACTCGACCGCCGCGTCCAGCTCCTGCGCGGGGCACGACGGGTCGAAGGTGGTGCCCTCCGGCAGAGCCGCGGCGATGTCCTCGATCCGGGCCAGCCGGTTCAGCTGCCGCCGCGTCACCGCATGCTGCTTGCGGACGTCGACGACGGACGCGGTGGGCAGGTTGGAGAAGTCCTTCGGGCAGACGAGCAGCACCCGATGCCCGACCTCGGCACCCTCGGTGAGCGCCGCGATCCGCTCCAGCGCCAGGACGTAGACGGCGGACTGCCGGGCCGCGGCACCGACCTTCGCCGCGTCGGCGGAACCGTCGATCATGGGGAAGGACTTGATCTCGACGACCGTCCAGGTGCCGTCGGGGTGCACCGCCACCGCGTCCGGCTCCAGATGCACCGGGGAACCCGCCACCTCCAGGGACAGCATCGGGTGATCCAGCAGGGCCCAGCCGCCCGACCCGGTCGCCTCCCGCAGCGCGAGGGCCGTACGGGCCGCGCGGCCCTCGGGCCCGGCCGCGGCCAGGTCGGGCACCAGCACCTTGTCGGGCGCCGGGCCGCCGAGGTGCTCGTGCAGCAGCCGCATCAGCTCCGTACCGCCGTCGCCCTTGACCTTGGCCTCGAAGGAATTGCCCCGGACGAGAGCGAACTGCGACTGGCCGAAGGGGGCGGGCGAACCGAGCGCCGCGGCCAGTGCCGCCTTGTCCACCCCGGCGCCGTCCAGCAGGGCGCGGCGACGGCAGCCGGGGTTGGCCGCGAGGGCGGCCAGCGCGCGGGCGTCCAGCGGGCGCGGCCCGACGTCCGGGCCGCGCAGCTCAGCGAGCCGCTGCCGGAGCGTCGTCCCCCGCAGCGCCCGCTCGTGCGGCGGCTTCGGCGGCTTCGGCGGCCCGGGGGGCGCGACGAGCCGGTCCGTCCGGTCCGGCCGTGTTCGCGGCATGGGTGGAGTCTGCGGAGGCGGTCCGCTGGCCAGGGATTCGCTCACCCGCCGAAGTCTCGCATCCGGCACCGACAATCGCGGACCCCGCGGCCGGGGCGAACCGCGGGAAGCGGGCGGCGAGCCGGGCCCCGATCCGGTCCGCGAGGCGCATCACCGGGCCGGCCAGCAGGGCCCCGACACCCATCACGGCCGCTCCCGCCACCGCGTCGAGCAGGTAGTGGTTGGCCGTGCCCATCACGATGAACGTGGTGAGCAGGGGGTACGCCACGGCGGCGGCCCGTACCAGCGGGTGCCGGGCGTGACGCCACAGCAGGATTCCGCACCACAGGGCCCAGCCGACGTGCAGGCTGGGCATCGCCGCGTACTGGTTCGTCATGCCGCCCATCCCGCGCGGGGCACTGGCCTCGGCACCCCACCACCCGTACGAGCTGTACTGCGCCATCGTGTCGACGAAGCCATGGCCGGCGTGCAGCAGGCGGGGCGGGCAGGTCGGCATCAGCGTGAAACCGATCAGACCGAGCATGGTCGAGGTCATCAGCCAGGTGCGGGCCTTGCGGTACACCGCCTCACGGCGGCGGAACAGCCAGACCAGGACGATCGGGGTGACCAGGTAGTGCAGTGACGCGTACGCGAAGTCGGCGGGTATGCCGATGGAGGGGTGGGCGGTGAACAGCCGGTTCAGCGGGTGCTCGGCGTTGATGTGGAGCGTCTTCTCCAGGCGCAGGATGGCCAGGCCGTGGTCGACGGCCGTGGACACGTCGCCCCGCGCCACCAGCCGCCCCGCCGAGTAGGCCGCGTACACCAGCGCCAGCAGCGGCAGTTCGGTCCACCAACGGGGCCGCGGGCGCGGCACGGGTGCGGTGCTGGCAGACTGCATCCGGTTGCTCTCCATCATGTTTTCATGTGACCGACGGCGGGCGTTCAACCGTACGGCGCGGGTCGACCGCGCCTCCCCCCGGGGCCCGGTCGAGCGCGTGTGCGTATACGGAGAGGGGGACGCCGGTTCCGCCCCGGAGGTTGCGTCCCGCGGGCGTGCGCGATGATGGGAAACCGGACGGTCCGTGTCGTCACGGTCTCCGGCCTCAGACCTCAGTTCAGGGAGAGCCGTCATGGCACCGCGTATCCTGCTCGCCCGGCACGGCCAGACGGAATGGTCCGTCAGGGGCAATCACACCGGCAGGACGGACATCCCGCTCCTCGACACCGGCCGGGCGGGCGCCAAGCTGCTCGGCGAGCGACTGCACAGCGGGCCGTGGGCCGATCTGCCGGGCCTCGAAGTCCGCACCAGCCCGCTGTCGCGGGCCCGGGAGACCTGCGACATCGCGGGCTTCGCGGACCGGGCCGAGCCGTGGGACGCGCTTATGGAGTGGGACTACGGCGCGTACGAGGGGATGACCCCGGCCCAGATCAGGGCGATCCGACCCGACTGGGTCATCTGGCGCGACGGGGTGCCCGACGGGGAGACCCTCGCCGAGCTGTCCGCGCGCGCCGACCGGATCGTCGACTGGGCCCGCGCGGCCGACCGCGACGTCCTGGTCTTCGCCCACGGCCACATCCTGCGGGCACTCGGGGCGCGGTGGCTCGGCGAGGACGTGTCGTTCGCGGCCCGCATCCGGCTCGACCCGACATCCCTGTCGGTGCTGGGGTGGGCGTACGGGGCGCCCGCGATGGAACGCTGGAACGACACGGGCCACCTGGAGCGGTAGGCGGCCGGCGGAGCGGTACTTCCGGTCGGCCTGCTGCGACGGCACGCCGCGCGGGCCGACCGCGACGCAGGCCGCAAGGGCCGACCGCGGGGACCTGCCGGGCGGGGGCCCGTCGGTGCGCCCGCCCCGCGGCCCTCCCGGCGCGCCCTTGGGACCTCTACGCGCTCGCCCCCGACACCGCCGCGTACCGCTCCAGGTACTCCCGTACCTCCGTCGCGTCCCGGCACGGCACCAGCGCCCGTGTCGCGCCGGCCAGCATCGTCCGGATGCGGGAGGAGCGGACGCGGTCCAGCAGGTCCAGCACCCGGTGGCCCGCCGTCGCCGCTTCCGCGGCCCGGCCCGCCCGCGCGAGGTCCCAGGTCAGTTCGGCCCGGTACAGCGCCAGGTTCCGGGTGAAGTGCGGGTCCTGGAGCCGGATCGCCCGGTCGGCGTGGCGGGCCGCCCGCGACCAGTCGCCCAGCGCCGACCAGCACTGCGCCTCCAGCATCTCCAGCTCCGCCTCCTGGAAGAAGGTCATCCACTCGGGATCGGCGTCGCACGGTCCGCGCCCGAACGCGGTACGGGCCCGGCCGATCGCCCGTTCGCAGCCCGACCGGTCGCCGAGCCCGGCCCGCCCGCCCGCCTCCCGCAGTGCGAGCAGGGCCAGCAGCCGCGGCGAACCCAGCGGCCTGGCCGCCCGCTGCCCGGCCTCGGCGGCCCGCACCGACTCGCGGGGCCGTCCGGTGTCCCTGGCCAGGAACGACTTATTGCAGAAGGAGTGCGCCTCCAGCGCGGGGTCGCCCGCCAGCCGGGCGGTGGCGAGCGCCTCCGCATAGTGCGAGCGGGCGTCCTCGAACCGGCCCGAGTCATGGGCCAGCCAGCCCACCGAGATGGCCAGTTCGCCCGCCCCGGCATGCAGCCGGTCGGCCGTGGACCGCTTGGCGGCGGTCCCGGAGTCGAGCAGCGCGTACGCCGCCCGCAGGGGCTGGGACGCCCCGCGGTACAGGCCGTCGCCGCCGTGCCGGTCGTCGAGCAGCCGGATCCTTCGGACCGCCTTCTCGACGGCGCTGACTTCGGCCTCGCCGACCCGGTGCCGGTCGGATGCGGCGGCCGCCGCGGCGGACACGCCGCCGAGACCGGGGCTCAGGGGCACGGCCGCCAGTGCGGTGGTGCCACTCGTCATGAATACGCGACGCAGCACGTCGCTCTCCTCGTCGGTGTCGCTGTGGGGCACAGGGGGTGATGAAGCCCCGGCGGTGGCCCGCGCACCCCGGCCGCGCACCGTTTCGCGCGGCGGGAAGCCCAGGTCCGCCAGGGACATTCCGGGGAACATGTGCAGGAAGACCCGCTCGTACGCGTAGTTGGGGCAGCGGATCTCGCCGGACTCCACGCGCCCGATGTACCGGGCGTCGCAGGCGACCCGCTCGCCGATCTCACGGGCGGATCTGCGGACCGCCGCGGCGAACTCCCCGGCGGAACGCTGTCCACGCAGCCGCCGGAACGCGAGGTTGGGAACCGCCCCTGTCGACACCATGGACCAGGACCTCTCTTCCGCGGCCGGGTTCCTGCGGCCGGGTTCCGGACAGCCGGTATCCCGACTTCGGGGTTCCTGCTTCCGGGACCCCGGCCCTCCGGTGTCCCGGCGGAGCAAGAACGTACCCGCTGCGATCGGACACATACGAAGCGTTTGAGGAGGAAAGGTGTGTATCGCCCGTGATCTGCCATGAACTGCCACCCATTGCGGCGGCGTGGCACCGTAGCCCTTGACGCGGTCGGCGCGTTGGTCCCTGCGGAAGACGGAGTCCGGCTCCGCCCGGCGATGAGAGGAGAGGTCCCTTGTTGCATCTCGGCACGGAGACCGGCTCGCGGACGACTGCGACGGCCCAGGCCGCGTCGGGTGCCCCGGCGCCCGCCGCGGCCACGGGAGACCACGGCACCGAACCCTGCGATCTGGTGACGGTCCCGGCCCGCCAGGGGCTGGAGGCCGTGGACATCCTGCGGCGCGGCGCGGATCAGGAGGCCGTGGGGCCGGTCCTGCACGACGGCGCCTGCGACACCCTCGGCTTCCTGGTGCCGCCGGGCACCGCCGAGGCATGGGACGTCCCGGGCAGCGCCTGTACCCGGACCGACGGCCGCGGGCTGCGCATCCCCGCCGAGCCGCCGGACACCGGCAGCGGCTGGCTCCTGCCGCCCGGCGAGGACGCCCCGGTCACCGACCCGGCCGCGCTGCGGGCCGCCCTCGATCAGGCGGCCCGGCTGATCGAGGCGGCCGACAACTGCCGCTGACCGCCACGCGTGCCCGCGCCCGCCGCCGGTGCGGCGGTGCTTCCGGGGCCCGGCGGGAGCCGCCGTGCGTGCCCGCGCCCATAATGGGGCCGGTGGCCGGGTTCTCCGGCGCGGCCGGTCGCGTACCGGCCCGGAACGACGAGCGGTGAGCGGGCACGAGCGGCAGTGGCACGTAGAGGAGCGTCGAACGGGGGCGCGGCCGCCCGCAAACGATCCCGCAAGTCCGCCGGCGGAACCGGTGCCGGCACCGGCCGCGGGGCGGAGCCGGTCGCCGAGCGGGTGGACGGCGGCCTCGCCGAGCTGGTGCCCGACCGGGAGCGCCCGCGGGCCCGGACGCTGACGATCGACGGCGCCCCGCAGTCCCATGTGGACCTCGACGACCCCACGTACCTGTCCTTCGAGTACCAGCGCAGGATCGGCCACATCGCGGACCTCCTCGCCCCGGCCGGAGGACCGCTGCACGTCGTGCACCTGGGCGGCGGCGCCTTCACCCTCGCCCGCTACATCGCCGCGACCCGGCCGCGCTCCACCCAGCAGATCGTCGAGGTGGACGCCGCGCTCGTCCAACTGGTCCGCCGGGAACTGCCGCTGGACCCGCAGGCGAGGATCCGGGTCCGGTCCACCGACGCCCGCGCCGGGCTGGGGAAGATCCAGGACGGCTGGGCGGACCTGGTCATCGCCGACGTCTTCGGCGGGGCCCGTACCCCCGCGCACCTCACCAGCGTGGAGTTCCTCACCGAGGTGCGCCGGGTGCTCAAACCCGGCGGGAGCTACGTGGCCAACCTCGCGGACGGGCCGCCGCTGGCCCACCTGCGCGGCCAGGTCGCCACCGCGGCCGCGGTCTTCCCCGAACTCGCGCTCGCCGCCGACCCCGCCGTGTGGCGCGGCCGCCGCTTCGGCAACGCCGTGCTGCTCGCCTCGGACCTGCCGCCGAGGATCGCGGAACTGACCCGCCGGGTGGCGACCGACCCGCACCCCGGACGCGTCGAACACGGGCGGGCGCTCGCCGACTTCACCGGCGGCGCGGCGGTGGTGCGCGACGCCGACGCCCGACCGTCCCCGGCGCCCCCGCCGTCGGTGTTCGGCTGAGGGCCCGGGGAGCGATAGGGGGCGGGCGGCGTCACGCGGCCGCGCGGCCCGTCACTCCGCGGCCCGGTTCACCGCCGACAGCACCGCCAGGATCGACGCCGAGAGGACGGACGTGTCCTGGCCCGCGCCCCAGCACCGCTCCCCGCCGGACCCCACACGGCACTCCGCGTACGCCATCGCCGGGCTGCCCTGCCCCGGAGCCGTCGCGTGCTCGGTGAAGTCGAGGACGTCCACCTCGATCCCGGCCGCCGCCAGGGCCTGGGTGAACGCCGATACCGGGCCGTTGCCGGTGCCCTCGTAGTCGCCCTCCCGGTCGTCCGCCCGCAGCGTGCAGACGAACCGGTGCTCACCCGCCGGGTTCCGGTCCGTCGACCAGGACGTCAGGGCCACGGTCCCGTCCCGCCCGGGAACCAGGTACGTCGCCTCGAACAGCTTCCACAGGTCCTCGGGCGTGGCCTCCAGACCGCTGTCGTCGGTCGCGGTCTGTACCGTGCGGGAGAAATCGGCCCGCATCCCGGCCGGCAGGTCCACCCCGTGGCTGCTGCGCAGCAGATGGGCGATGCCGCCCTTTCCGGACTGGCTGTTGACCCGGATGACCGCCTCGTACGAACGCCCCAGGTCCGCCGGGTCGATGGGCAGGTACGGCACCGCCCACGGCTCGTCGCCGTTGCCCGCCCGGTGGGCGAAGCCCTTGCTGATGGCGTCCTGGTGGGTGCCGGAGAACGCGGTGTGGACGAGCTCGCCGACGTACGGGTGCCGGGGCGGCACCGGCAGCCGGTTGCAGTGCTCGACCGTGCGGCGGATCTCGTCGATGTCGGAGAAGTCGATCATCGGGTCCACTCCCTGGGCGTGCAGGTTGAGGGCCAGATTCACCAGGTCGACGTTGCCGGTCCGCTCCCCGTTGCCGAACAGGCAGCCCTCCACGCGCTGCGCCCCCGCCAGCACGGCGAGTTCGGCGCACGCGGTGCCGGTGCCGCGGTCGTTGTGCGGGTGGACGGAGAGGATCACCGCGTCCCGCCGGTCGAGATGGCGGTGCATGTACTCGATCTGGTCCGCGTACACGTTCGGCGTCGCGATCTCCACCGTCGCGGGCAGGTTGTGGATGACCGGCCGGTCCGGGGAGGCGTCCCACAGCTCGGTGAGGCCGTTGCACAGCTCAAGGACGAAGTCCGGCTCGGTGAGGACGAAGACCTCGGGGGAGAACTCGAAGCGGATGTCCGTCCCGGGCACGGCCCGGGCCAGCCGTTCCATCCGCGCCGCCGCGTCCGTCACCAGCGCGCGCACCTCGGCGCGCCCGCGGCCGAGCACGACGTCGCGCCAGACGGGCGCGGTCGGGGTGTACAGGTGGACGACCGCCCGGCCCATCCCCTCGACCGACTCGAAGGTCCGGTCGATCAGATCGGGCTTGGCCGGGGTGAAGACGACCGGGGTGACGTCGTCCGGCACCGCGTCGGTCTCCACGAGGTGCCGGACGAAGTCGAAGTCGGTGCGGCTCGCGGACGGATACCCGACCTCGATCTCCTTGTAGCCCATCGCGACGAGCAGGTCGAACATCCTTCGCTTGCGCGGGGTGTCCATCGGCTCGGCCAGCGCCTGGTTGCCGTCCCGCAGGTCCACGGGCACCCAGAGCGGGGCCCGCTCGATACGGGCCCCGGGCCAGGTGCGGGCGATCGGCGGGATCTCGACGCGGTCGAACGCCGAGCGGTAGCGGTGGGAGGGCATGGAGCCGGCGCGCTGCCGGTTCCAGTGGGGCGCGTCGGCCGGAACCGGCCCGCGCGGGGTGCGGAGGGTGGGGAAGCTGTGCAGCGGGGACACACGGTCGGGCATGAGGACGGTCTCTTCTCGCATCGCCGGATGCGACCGGCACAGCACGGCACCCACGGCGGGGTGCCGGTCGCTTCAGGCCCCGCCGCGGCAGCCGAGAAGAAGGAGACCGCTGAGCGTCATGCCCGGTACAGTAGCCAGAAAGCAAGTCCTCAGACAACCTGACAGGTGAATTCGGTGTCCTCGCTCGGTCCACTCCGCCCCAGCCCCCTGGTCGAACAGGCGACGCACCATCTGCGCGAGCAGATCACCGGGGGGCACTGGCCGGTCGGCACCCGGATCCCCGGCGAGACCACCCTCGCCCGCACGCTCGGCGTGGGCCGTTCCACGGTCCGCGAGGCGATCCGCGCCCTGGCCGCCCTCGGGCTGCTCCAGTCCCGTCAGGGCGCGGGCGTCTTCGTCATCGCCGATCACGCGGCGGAGGACTGGCCGACCCGGCTGCGCCGCGCCTCGGTCGCCGATGTCTACGAGGTCCGGATGCTGATCGAGGTCGAGGCCGCCCGGCTGGCCGCGCTCCGCCGCACCGACGAGGACCTCGCCACGCTCGACGCGGCGCTCACCGCGCGACGGGCCGCGGGGGCCGGGGGAGACGCGGAATTCGTCGAGGCGGACATCGCCCTGCACGCGGCGGTGGTGGCCGCCGCCCACAATCCCGTACTCACCGATCTGTTCGCGGAGTTCGCCCCCGCGCTGCGGCAGGGGCTCGTCGACCTGGTGAGCCTCCTGGCGCTGCGGAACGACGACCCGAACCACGGCGACGCCGTGCACGACGCGCTGGTGCGGGCGGTGGTGGCCGGGGACGCGGAGTCCGCGGGGCGGGCCGTCCGGTCCGAACTGGAGGCCACGCTGGCCCGGTTGCGGTCGGCATAGGGCCGACGGCGCGCGGCGGGAGGCGGAGTCCGGGAGGCGGGGGACGGGGAGAGGGGGGCGGGGAGCGGAGTTCCGGAAGCGGGGGCCGGGGAGCGGAGTCCGGACGGCGACGGGTGCGACGGCGCGTCCGTGACGGGGTGTCGGTGCGTCCGTGACGGGGCGACGGTTTCGGAGGGGGAACGCGGAGACTGCCCGAACGGGTCCCGGTGCGGCGGCCCGTTCATCTTCCGGCGCCCTCCCCGAGGTGAAGCGAGGGGCGCGGGTACCGTTCCGGAGCGGCCGGGGAGCGGGGCTGCCGATGCGTCCCTCGCTGGTCGATGCACCGCTCGCCACTCGCCAACTCCGGTTTGACCAGCGCGTATTCGTCAGGGTGTACGTGCCCGCAGACATGCGCGACCCTTGGCAAGGCCCGTGCGGGACACGGCCTTGTGACTTGCCGGACACGCTCGCGCAACGGAAGCGTCTTCAACTCTTGACACCCACCCCTCGTGGGCAGGAACCTTCCGACATCGACGCATGGGAGCGCTCCCACATCGTGCGGGTCTCCCGTACGAAGGGCACTGCCCGTGCCCTCTCCGTACCACCCGGCACCCGCACCACCGGGCACGTGCCACGCAGTCAGAAGGCCGGTCCGCCCCGGAACGCCCCACCCGGAACGCGCCACCGGAACGCCCCGACCGGGACGTCCCGCCCCGGAACGCCCCACCCGGAACAAGGAGTAGTGGAATGCGCATCCCCCGCACCGTCGCCGGCCGGAGCCGCAGAGCCGCGGTTCTGGCCACCACGGGCCTGACGGCCTCGGCCCTGCTGCTGACCGGCTGCGGCAGCGACTCGGGCTCGTCGGGCAGCACGGGCCCCGACGCGAACGGGAACGTCACGCTGACCGTCGCCGACTTCGGGCAGTTCGGCTACAAGGAGGCAGGTCTCTTCGAGAAGTACCACGAGCTGAACCCGAAGGTCACGGTCAAGGAGGACGTGACTGCCGACGAGAAGGTCTACTACCCCAAGCTGCTCCAGCAGTTGAACTCGGGCAGCGGTCTCGCCGACGTCCAGGGCATCGAGGTCGGCCGGATCAAGGAGATCGTCGACACCAAGGCGGACGCCTTCGTCGACCTCGGCAGCGCGATCGACGTCTCCGAATGGGTCTCCTGGAAGGCGAAGCAGGCCACCACGTCCAGCGGCTCGGTGATCGGCGCGGGTACCGACATCGGCCCGATGTCCCTCTGCTACAACACCGATCTGTTCGAGAAGGCGGGACTGCCGACCGACCGCGAAGAGGTCGCCAAGCGGGTCGCGGGCGGTTGGGAGGACTACCTGAAGCTGGGGGAGGAGTACAAGAAGAAGGCCCCCGCGGGCACGTCCTTCATGGATTCCGCGAGCGCCATGTTCAACGCCGTGGTGAGCTCGAACGCGAAGCAGTACTACGACGAGAGCGGCAAGCCGGTCTACAAGGAGAGCCCCAGCGTCCAGCAGGGCTGGAACCTGGCCGCCGAGGCCACGTCGAAGAAGCTGACGCAGGGTCTGGCCCAGTTCACCGACCCGTGGGTCGCCGCACTGCGCAAGGGCACCGTCGCCACCGTCACCTGCCCCGCGTGGATGGCCGGTCAGATCTCGACCAACGCGGGCGAGGCGAACGAGGGCAAGTGGGACATCACCACCGCGCCCGGCGCGACCGCCGCCAACTGGGGCGGCTCATTCCTCTCCGTGCCCAAGAAGGGCAAGAACGTCGAGGAGGCCACCAAGCTCGTGAAGTGGCTGACCGCCCCCGAGCAGCAGGCCGCCGTCTTCAAGGCGATCGGTGTCTTCCCGTCCAACAAGGGCGCGTACGAGCTGCCGGACGTGAAGAACGCCAAGCTCCCCTACTTCAATGACGCGCCCATCGGCCAGATCTACGCGGGCGAGGCGAACTCGATCCCCGAGGCGGTCCTCGGCCCGAAGGACGGCGTCATCAAGGACACCATCTCCACCCAGATCAACAACATGGAGCAGCGGGGCACCAGCCCCGACAAGGCGTGGAAGGCGGTCACCGACGCGATCGACAAGGCGATCGGCTGACCGCGCGGCCGGTGCGGGCGGCCCCAGCAACAGCCGCCCGCCCGGCACCGGGACGCACCGGGCCCGGACACCGGCCCCGGCACCGGGACGCACCGGGCCCGGTCGGCACCCAGGCGGTCCGGCCCGGTCCCGCCCCGCCCCGAGGCACGCACAGGCGGTCCGCACTCGCCCCGCCCCGCCCCCGAGCGCGCCCTGCCCCCGAGCGCGCCCTGCCCCCGAGCGCGCCCCGGCCCGTCCCGCCCCGCCCCGCCCCCGAGCGCGCCCGGGAGACCCGTCCCGCCACGGCCCGTACCCCGCCCCGGCCCGTACCCCGGTCCGCACCCTCCCCGGTCCCCACCTCTCCGCCCCGTACCTCCCCGCCCCGTACCGGGCCACCGTCCGCAGCACGGCAACCCCAGCAACGCAGCAACCCAGTAACCCAGCAACGCAGGGAAGGACTTCCGCCCGTGGCCACCTCGACTCCCACCCGGGACGCGCACGACCCGCCCCCGGCCGGTCCCCGGCAGACCCCGCCCCCGCTTCGCCGACCGGCCTGGCGGAGCCGGCTGTGGCGGTTCGACGACAAGGCGTCCCCGTACGCCTACGTCGCCCCGTTTTTCCTCGTCTTCGGCGCCTTCGGGCTCTACCCGCTGCTGTACACCGGCTGGATCGCCCTGCACCGGGTGGAGATGACCGGCCTCGACCGGATGGAGTGGGTCGGCCGGGAGAACTTCGACAGGATCCTGCACGACTCCGAGTTCTGGACCGCCGTCGGCAACACCTTCCTGATCGGGGTCATGTCCACGGTCCCGCAGTTGCTGGTCGCGCTCGGCCTGGCCCATCTGCTCAACTACCGGTTGCGCGCCAGTGCCTTCTGGCGCACGGTCGTGCTCACCCCGTACGCCACCTCGGTGGCCTCCGCCGCGCTCGTCTTCGCCCTGGTCTTCCGGGCCGACGGCGGGCTGCTCAACTGGGTGCTGCACTTCGTCGGCCTCGGCGACACCAACTGGGCCAATGGCCACTGGACGTCGAAGATCGCCATCTCCGTCATCGTGATCTGGCGCTGGACCGGCTACAACGCACTGATCTACCTCGCCGCCATGCAGGCCGTGCCGACCGACCTGTACGAGGCCGCCTCGCTGGACGGTGCCTCGCGCTGGCAGCAGTTCCGCAAGGTGACTGTCCCCTCGCTGCGGCCCACGATCCTCTTCACGATCGTCATCTCGACCATCGGCTCCATGCAGTTGTTCGGTGAGCCGCTGCTGCTGGAGGGCGGCAGGCTCGGGGCCACCGGCGGCAACGAGAATCAGTACGAGACCCTCAGCGTCTACCTCTACAACTACGGCTGGAACCTGGGGCATCTCGGTCCGGCCGCCGCAGTGGCCTGGGCGATGCTCGCCCTCCTGCTGCTCGTCGCCGCGGTCAACTGGCTCGTCGGCCGCTTCGTCCGCACATACGCGGTCTGACCGGGAGCGATTTCCATGACCATGACCAGCCCCACCCAAGGCCCGGAACCCGTCCTCGCGAGCACCCCGCACCGGCCGGTGCGGCGTCCGCTGCGCCTTCGGCCGGGCGCGGGACAACAGCTCCGGGGCGGACCGTTCGCCTACGCGGCGCTCGCCGTCGTCGGCATCGGCTCGCTGCTGCCGCTCTACTGGACGCTGGTGGCCGCGTCCCACACCCAGGACGAGGTGCTCGCCACCACACCGCCGTTCCTGCCCGGCGGACGGCTGCTGCACAACCTCGACGCGGCCTGGAGCCAGGCGAACCTCGGCACGGCGATCGTCAACAGCGTCATCGTCTCCGGCTGCATCACCGTCGCGACGCTGTTCTTCTGCACGCTGGCCGGCTACGCCTTCGCCAGGATGCGGTTCCGGGGCCGCGGCGCGCTGATGACCGGCGTCATCGCCACGCTCACCATCCCGCCGCAGCTCAGCGTCGTCCCGCTGTTCATGATGATGTCCGACATCGGCTGGGGCGGAAAGCTGGAGTCGGTGATCTTCCCGACCCTGGTGAGCGCCTTCGGGGTGTTCTTCATGCGGCAGTACCTGAGCGAGGCCCTGCCCCACGAACTGATCGAGGCCGCCAAGATCGACGGCGCGAACAACTTCCGCATCGTGCGCAGCGTGGTGCTCCCGGTCGCCCGTCCCGCGATGACGGTGCTGGGGATGCTCACCTTCGTCCAGGCGTGGAACGACTTCTTCTGGCCCTACCTCGCCCTCAGCCAGGAGAATCCCACGCTCCAGGTGGCCCTCGGCCAGCTGAACGCCTCCTACACCCCCGACCAGAGCATCGTCATGGCCGGTGCTCTGATCAGCACCCTTCCGTTGCTGGTGGTTTTCGTGATCTTCGGCAAGCAGATCGTCGGAGGGATCATGTCCGGCGCCGTCAAGGGCTGACCGCCGTCACGAGCCGCCTCGCCGCCACCAGTCGCCAAGACTTCGACGTCCACCAAGACTTCGACGACCGCCACGAGTCGACGTCCGGCGTCACGACGCGGGCCGCCGTACCGCGACACGGGCCGAGGTACCGCGATGCGGGCCGACGTACCGCGATGCGGACCGGCATGCCGCGATGCGGACCGGCATGCCGCGACGTCCGGCACCGACGTGGCGTCACCCCGTACCCGCCCCTTCCTCGGTTCCTCCCGTTCCTGCCTGTTTCCCCCTTCGTCCCTCCACACCTGGGAGCGCTCCCGCATGACTGCTGCACGACCCGACACCGCCCCGAAGCAGGTATTCGAGACTGCACAGTTCCCGCCCGGATTCGTCTGGGGGGCGGCCACCGCCGCCTACCAGGTCGAGGGTGCTGCCGCCGAGGACGGCCGCACCCCGTCGATCTGGGACACCTTCAGCCATACCCCGGGCAAGGTCCACAACGGCGACACCGGGGATGTCGCGGCCGACCACTACCACCGCTACCGGGACGACGTGGCGCTGATGAAGCGGATCGGCCTGACGGCCTACCGCTTCTCCGTCTCCTGGTCCCGGGTGCAGCCCACCGGCCGCGGCCCCGCCGTCGAACGCGGACTGGACTTCTACCGCCGCCTCGTCGACGAACTCCTCGGAGCGGGCATCTCGCCGGTCGCGACCCTCTACCACTGGGACCTGCCCCAGGAACTGGAGGACGCGGGCGGCTGGCCCCAGCGGGAGACCGCCGAACGGTTCGCCGACTACGCCGCCCTCGTGGCCGACGCCCTCGGCGACCGCGTCCCCACCTGGACCACCTTCAACGAGCCGTGGTGCACGGCCTTCCTGGGCTACGGCTCCGGCGTGCACGCCCCCGGCCGTACCGAACCGGCCGCCGCCCTGCACGCCGCCCACCACCTCAACCTCGCCCACGGCCGGGCGATCGAGGTCCTGCGCGACCGCCTCCCCGCCACCGCGCGCACCTCGGTCACCCTCAACCTCCACCAGGTCCGCCCGCTGACCGGCGGCGCCGCCGACGCGGACGCCGCCCGCCGGATCGACGCGGTGGGCAACCGGGTCTTCACCGGCCCGATGCTGCGCGGCGCCTACCCCGAGGACCTGCTCGCCGACACCGCGCACCTGGTGGACTGGCCGAAGCTGGTCCGGGACGGCGACCTGGCCGCGGCCTCCCGCCCGATGGACGTCCTGGGCGTCAACTACTACACGCCGACGCTGGTCTCCGCGCCCGTCGACGGCCGTGGAGACTCGCGCGACGACGGGCACGGCAACAGCGACCACTCCCCGTGGCCCGGCTCCGAACACGTCGCCTTCCACCTCGCCGAGGGGAAGCGCACCGCGATGAACTGGGCGATCGACCCGGACGGCCTGTACCGCCTGCTCGTCGACGTCTCCCGGGACCACCCCGGCCTGCCGCTGATGGTCACCGAGAACGGTGCGGCGTTCGACGACCACCTCTCGTCCGACGGCCGGGTCGAGGACCCCGAGCGCATCGCCTACCTGCACGGCCACCTCGACGCGGTGCGACGTGCCGCAGCCGACGGCGTGGACGTGCGCGGCTACTTCCTCTGGTCGCTGATGGACAACTTCGAATGGGCGTACGGGTACTCCAAGCGCTTCGGCGCCGTCCACGTCGACTACACCACCCAGCTCCGCACCCCCAAGGCGAGCGCCCACTGGTACGCGGAGGTGATCCGCCGCCACGCCCTGCCCCCGCACACCGCTCCCCGCTGACCCGCGCCCCCCCCACCCGCCCCTCCCCACGAGACCCGGCCGCCGTGCCGGGTCCTCGTCGTTCCCGGGCCCCGCCCGGCCCCGGCCGCACCCGGGAGGGGACGGCGGCGCCTGCGCATGGGAGCGCTCCCCACACGCCTCGGGGAATGGCGCGGCCGGGGCGGGGCGATGTCCCGCGGCTCCGCCGACAGGACTTGGTCCGGCCAATCCGACTATGAGAAATTGACCGCGAACGGGAGGCAGCCATGGCGGCAGCGCGAGTACGGAGCGGCGGGCGGCCCACGCTCGAAGAGGTCGCGGCGCGGGCGGGGGTGGGGCGCGGCACGGTCTCACGGGTCATCAACGGCTCACCACGGGTCAGCGCGCACACCCGCGAGGCGGTGGAGGCGGCCGTCGCCGAGCTGGGCTACGTACCCAACCGCGCGGCCCGCGCGCTCGCCGGGAACCGTACCGACGCCATCGCGCTCGTCGTGCCCGAGCCGGAGACCCGCTTCTTCGCCGAACCGTACTTCTCCGACATCGTGCGCGGTGTCGGCGCGGCGCTCGCCGACACCGACATGCAACTGCTGCTCACCCTCGTCGGCAACGACCGCGAGCGACGTCGGCTGGCCCAGTACCTGACCGCGCACCGGGTCGACGGCGTGCTGCTGGTCTCGGTGCACGCCGACGACCCGCTGCCGGACCTGCTGGAGCAGCTCGGCATGCCCGCCGTGATGAGCGGCCGCCGGTCCGCCGACGAACCGCTCGCCGCCGTCGACTCCGACAACTTCGAAGGTGCCCGTGCCGCCGTCGATCACCTGGTCTCCCGGGGCCGCCGCCACATCGCCACCATCACCGGCCGGCTCGACGTCTACGGTGCCCGGCGCCGCCTCGACGGCTACCGCGAGGCACTTCGGGACGCGGGAATCGCCCCGGACGAACAGCTTGTCGCGCAGGGGGACTTCACCGAGGAGGGCGGTGCACGGGCCATGCGCGAACTGCTCGCCCGGCGCCCCGGGGCCGACGCGGTCTTCGCCGCCTCCGACGTGATGGCCGCAGGGGCCCGCCAGGTGCTCCGTGAGGCCGGCCGGCGCATCCCGGACGACGTGGCCCTGGTGGGTTTCGACGACTCGGCGGTGGCCCGTCACATGGACCCGGCGCTCACCAGCGTCCGCCAGCCGATCGAGGAGATGGGCCGCACGATGACCCAAGTGCTGCTCCAGGAGATCGGCGGCGAGAGCCGGGAACGTCCGCAGATCGTGCTCCCCACGGAACTCGTCGTGCGCGACTCCTCGTGACGACCCGCCACCAAGGTCGCGCCCCGCACGGAGGTATCACCTCCGTTTTTCACGGGTCCTCCACGAACGCGTCGTCCTTCACCTAAGGTTTCCGTGTACGGCGAATGTGTGACGCACCACACAACGTCACGCGATGGGCCGCCGGGTGCGTTCCGGTGCGGCCGTGCATCTGGGGGGCCTCATGCACTCGATGACGAAGGGTTCCAACGTCGGTCTGGCGACGTTGAGCGAGGACATCGGCTCCGTCATGGTGAGCCTGGCGTGGAGCAGCGACACCGGTGAGGGCGATGCCGATGTCTCCGTGCTGCTCCTCGATACGAACGGCAAGGTCGGGAGGGACGCCGACTTCTGCTTCTACAACAACCCGGTCGCCGGCCGGGGGAGTGTGCAGCTTCTCGGGAAGACGCCCACGGCCTACGGCAGCGAGGACCGGATCGGTTTCGATCTCGACGCGGTCCCGCCGGAGGTCGACCGGATCGTGGTCGCGGCGAGCCGCTACGACGGATCGTGGTTCAAGGACCTCGACGACCTGCGTCTCACGCTCGCGGACGGCTCCGGCGGCCAACTGCTCCAGTTCGCCGTCGAGGACGCCGGAGAGGTCAGCGCGCTGATCTTCGGCGAGCTCTACCGCCGGTCCGGGGTGTGGAAGTTCCGGGCGGTCGGAGACGGCTACGCGTCCGGACTGGCCGGGCTGGCCACGGACTTCGGCGTCGACATCGACGACGCGGAGGAGGAGTCCGTCGGGGGCGAGGGGGATCCCACCGGAAGCGCGGCGGAAACGGCCGAGGCCGGGGCGGAAGCGGCGGGGGCGTACGAGCAGGCGGCGGTGGACACGGGCGCGGCGGACACCGCCGTGCCGGGCGGGCACCACGGGACGCCGTCCGGCGTCGACGCGGGCGGCCCGCCCGCGGTGCGGCCCGTCATCCCTGCCCAGGCGTCGGCGGCCGAATCGGCCGACCGGCAGCCGCCGGAACGGGAGAACCCCGCTGCTCGTCCCCGTACGGCCAGGAGGAAGGTGACGCTCCCCAGGAATCCCAGGAAGTCCCTTGCCGAGAACGACGCGTGGCGCACGGCGCGCCTCTTCCCGGTCACGGCGCTGAAGAACGACCGGGAACGCGAAACACGCGCCACCTCGGTCCTGTTGTCCGTGATGGCCCAGGTACCGGAGTTGGGCCGCCGTCTCACGGCAGGCTTCGGGGCGCCCGCCGGACGCATGGAGACGTTCACCGAGGTCTCGCTCCCGCACGGGGACACGCCCCGGCGCCCGGACGGGGTCATCAGGGTCGAGCGGGCGGGCAAACTGTGGACCGCGCTGGTGGAGACGAAGACGAACGGGAGCGCCCTCAAGTCGGACCAGGTGCAGGCGTACATGGACATCGCGGCCCGGCGCGGGTACGAGGCCGTGATCACCCTGTCCAACGACGTGGCTCTCGAAGGCAGTTCGCTCGTCGACGTCAAGATCGACGGTCGGCGCAAGCACAAGGTCGCACTGAGGCACCTCTCCTGGGCCGAGGTCGCGCACCAGGCACAGATGCTCATCCAGCACGAGGGAGTGGGCAACGCCGCCCATGCCTGGCTGCTCCAGGAACTGCTCCACTACCTCCAGCACGAGAACTCGGGTTGCCACGGATTCCAGAACATGGGGTCGGCCTGGGTTCCGGTGCGCAAGGGCATCGACGACGAGACGTTGTGCCAGGGCGACCCTCGCGCCCTGGAAGTGATCGAGAACTGGGAGCGGCTGATCCGGCAGGTCTGTCTGAGGCTGGGCGGCGAACTCGGCCGGAAGGTGCTGCCCGTGCAGCGGGCCGCCCGGCGCGGCACCGACCCGCACGTCCGCCGGAGGGAGCAGGCCGACCAGCTCTGCCTGGAGGGGCGTCTCCAGGCGGCTGTCCGGATCGAGGGCACACCGGGTGTCCTCGGCGTCGTCGCCGACCTCAGGACCGGGAAGCTGCGCACGTCGATCGAGGTTCCGGCACCGGAGACGGGCTACCCGCTGAGCAAGGCCAAGCGGTTGATCCGCCAACTTGCCGCCGCCCCGGCCGATCTGCACATCGAGGCCCTGGTCGAGGGCGACGGGGCGGGGCCGCGGGGCACCCTGGAGCGGCTGCGTCCCGAGCCCGCCGACATCCTGCCGAAGGGCGGCGCACAGCTCGTCGGCTTCCGACTGTCGCTCTTCAAGGGCATGGGCAACGGACGGGGCAACGCCGAGTCCGGCTTCATCCGGAGCGTCGATGCGGCGGTGGGCCGCTTCCACACCGCCGTCGTCGTCCTGCTGGAGGCCCAGCGGCCCCGCCGCTCCCGGACGGAGGCGCCGACGGCCGTGGGCTGACGCCGGGGCCGGGGCGGGAGCAACCCGGTCGTGCCCCGGCCGTTCCCGCCCCTCCCGGGTGTCGGGCCCGTGCTCAGCCGCGCCACCAGGCGGGTTCCAGCGCGCGGATGCGGGCCGTGTGCTCCCGCACCCGCGCGAAGAACCCCTCCTCGTCAGCGTCCAGTTCCGCCAGCAGCCGCTGATGCAGCTGCCACGCCTCGGCGGCGATCTCGTACCGGCACCCGGTGCACCGGTACGAGTCCGGGCGGCACGGGCACAGCCGGCCGCGACACTGCGGGCAGATCATGGGTCCCCACATATCCGGGTTGGGTGTTGCCGCAGCTCCAGCACGTCCACCAACCGCCGACGTTCTGACTCATCTGGTTGCCGCATTTGGGACACTGCATGGGTGCTGTCCTCTCTCACGGATGGGTGATGACCCGTCCCGGGCCGCTGACCGGCCGGGACGGGAAACGGTGACCGCGCGACCGTGGACGGTTGCATCTCATTGCCGCGCCCTTCGCCAGGCCCGGCCGAGCCGGACCGCGGTCGGGCAGGGTTCACCGGCGAGGCAGGTGGCGCAGGTGTAGGTGTGGGCGACGAAGGTGCGGTACGGCTCCTCCCGGTCCGGACGGGTGCCCGCCGTCGTTGTCACCGGGGGCGGATCGTTGTCGATCTCGGCCCAGACGGTGTCGCCGCCCTCGGTCCGGACGTGGCCGTACCGGTCGGCGGTTCCGAGCGCGGTGAGGATGGTGGAACGGATGACGGGGCTCATCTCGTCGGGGAGGTCCGTCTCGATGCGGATCACACCGTGCACGCAGGTGACTCGGGGCTCGGTGCGGGTCGCAGAGGCGAGCATGACCGCGAGGGCGAAGGCATGCGGAGGCACGACAGACATGGCTCTCCCCTGTCGATCAGGCCCGTCACTTTTCGTAAGGCTGAATACTCAGCTTCGACCTGATGGGTTAGCTTTGTCAATGTCGGCTGTCGACGTCCGGAGCTGCGCACATGCCACGTGAAACGCCTTACTTGCAGGTGGCCGATGCCCTGCGCGCACGCATCAAAGCGGGTGAATGGAAGGTCGGCGACAAGCTGCCCTCACGCGCACGGCTCGGCGAGGAATACGGCGTGGGCCAGTCCGTCGCGCAACGTGCGATGGAGCGGCTCATCATCGAGGGTCTCCTCGAAGGACGGGCCGGATCCGGCACCTACGTCAGCCGCCCGCGCGAGCGCCTGCGCATGGTCCGCTCCCGGCAGGGCGAGGGCTGCGGCGGCAGTCCGTTCCGCGCGGACATGGAGAAGCAGGGGCGCGACGGCAGGTGGGAGTCCAGCAGCGCGGCGCGGACGGCGGCCCCTGACCGCATCGCCGAGCGGCTCGCCATCCGGCCCGGCGACATGTGCGTGGTCACGAACTACGAGTACCTCGCCGACGGGCTGCCGGTGCAGCTCTCGCGCTCGTGGGAGCCGATGGCCATCACCGACGGCACCCCGATCGTCCTGCCGGAGATGGGCCCGCACGCCGGTGCCGGTGTGATCGAACGGATGCGGTCGATCGGGGTCGATGTCGCCAACGCCGTCGAGGTGCTGCGCCCGGCCCGCGCCTCGCAGGAGCAGGCCAACCTCCTCGGGATCGGCGTCGGTGACCTGGTCATGGTGGTGGAGCGCACGTACTACGACGCCGACGGGAGACCGGTCGAGACCGCCGACATCATCGTGCCCGACATCAGGTGGGAGATCGCCTACGAGATCGACATCGACCCGGCGGGCACCTGATCGCGGTCACGATCGCCGACGCGCTTCCCGGCGCACGGCGTTCGCCCGGCCCCGAGGCCCCGCTCGCGGGCCCCGCGCGGCGGCCCGTTCCCGGTAGGCGCTCCCGAGCCGGGCGCGGACGCCCGGCCGGTGCGGTCACGGCCGTTCGTCGTACGGAACGAGGCGGCGCTGCTCCCGGCACGGGGCGCACGTGTACCGGGCATGGCCCGGCCCCGAGCCCTGTTCGATGATCTCGATCAGCACCGCGGTCCCGGACGGCCCCTCGTGCCAGTGACACCAGCAGGTGCCCGCGCCCTCCGGCGGCACCGGACGCACGCTCATCGCCGTCCACCCCCGCACCGGTCGCACCGGCAGGCCGGGAATCCCGCCGTCGGTTCCACCGACGTGGCCGGGACGACCGCGCTCTTCGGGCGGACGACACGCGTCCGCCCGTACCGGTCGACCTCGTACACCTTGATCGTCATCGACATGCCGGCCTCTGGTCCTTCCAGGCGGAATCACCGTGGATCTTCTGTGCCGACACCGTAGGGACGCGGTAGAACGTCGGCAGGTACGCGCATTGCGTGCCCTGTTGCGGGGAGACCTCGGTGGACAGAGGGCGCATCGGCCGCCGCGTCGCCCATTGGCGAGAGCGTCGCGGCTTCACACAAGCGGACTTCGGTCGCCTGATGGGGCGGACTCGCAGGTGGGTGCAGGACTTGGAGGGCGGGCAGCGCCAACAGGACCCGCGCATATCCGTGCTGGTGCGTGCGGTCGACGTCCTGCGCATCCCGTTGGAGCAACTCCTGGCGGACGGCCCGCCCGAGCGGCTTCACAAGTACGGGGCCGCGACCGCTGCGCAGGCCGCTGTCGTGGCCGACCGCGCCCTCGCCGCGGCGGAGCGCTCCGGGGACCCGGTGGCCATCGGGGCCGCCTCCCGGCGGGTCGCGAAGTCTCTCGCACAACAGCAACAGCCGGAGACCGCCGCCGAGTTCGCGGTAGCCGCAGCACGGCGGTTGCACGACGACCTGGCCGGGGCCGGCCCACTGGGATTGTCCACGCTCGGGATGTTGTACCTTTCGGCTGCGGTGGCCACTTCAGCGCTGAACCGCACGCCGGACCGGGTACGGACCGCCGTGCGGTACGTGGACCAGGCGGCCGAGATCGCCGACCGGCAGGGGGCCGACCTCAACGCGGACTGGACGTCCTTCGGGCCGACGAACACGGCCCTGCACCGGATCGATGTCCTTGCCCGATTCGAGGACGGCTGGTCAGCACTGAGCCTCCGCCAACTTGAAATCACAGGCCAAAGGGCTGGTGTGACCGGCTCTCGGAATGCTCACACTGGTCGGGGGCGGCTGTCTGCGGAGTAGATCATCCGTCAAGCTGTGTTTTCGGCGGCACTCGGAGCGGGTTTGCTTACCGCGGCAGGTGAGCCTCGTCTGCCCGGCCGAAGATGTCTCTGCACGTTGGGGACGGCACCGACTCGCGGGCGGCGAGCACGGTGAGCGTATGACGCACTTCCGTGCCCAGCCGAAAGAGCTGAAGACTGGTCTGGCCGCCCTTATAGGCGTACAAGCGGAAAACCTTGACTGCAACGTCGTCGCGGTCGTCAGCGAAGGTGTCTGGGAGGCCAGCGAGTAGTTCGAAGTCTTGCTTGCCGGTCGCCGCGTCGGCCACGACGCTGAGGGGCAGGGTCTCGAACTCTGAAGCGGACAAGGAAGTGTCCACCGCGACAGCGTGAGCGGCCAAGGACGCGAAGACCTCCATGAGCCGTTCCCCCACCGCCACGTCAATGCCCCGAGAGTGCAGCCGCTCTCGGCGGCGTTCCTGACGCCATGGCTCCTGGTCCAGCAGTGGCAGCAGGGCGCGACCCAGGTACGCGCAGCGACTCCACAGCATGTCGTGGTCCGAGGTCATGATCGATCCTTTTTGCAGCAGTTGGAGGGCTTGCCGCCCGAGCGGCGCAGGCCTTCCAACGTCCCACTACACGCAGGCTGGGTACAGGACGGGGCCGGACGTTGTCTCAGCGGTTGACTTCGAGGTTCGTCAGGACGAGCAGGGCGCGCAGGAGGTGGGTAGCGCGGGCGGGATCGGTGCGGAGCTTGGTGAGGATCCGCCAGTTCTTGAGGTGGGCGAAGCCGTGCTCGACCGGTGCGCGTCCGACGGCGAGGACGCGGTTGGCGGTCTTCTGGCCGACGGTGAGCTTGTGGGTGCGGGTGGCGTGGAAGCCGGTGACGATCACAGGGTCGAGTACGTCGTTGTCCAGGCCGCGAAAGCCCAGGTCCGCCAGGGCCCCGAGGCCGGCGGCGCGCAGGTGGGCCAGGATGTGATCGTGGCGGGCGGCGGTGTTGTCGTGGGTGCGGCCGGGCCGGGCGGCGGATATCCAGATCAGCCGGCCCCGCTCGTCGGTCAGGGCGAGGAAGTGCAGGCCGTGGCTGCGGTGTTTGCCGGAGTAGTTTCGTCGGTCGGCCTTGCCGGTGCGGCGCCGGGTGCGGATGAGGGTGCCGTCGATCAAGACCAGCTCCCCGCCCTGCTTGGCAACCTTCTTCAGAGCGCGGTCCAGGCGCGGCGCCTGGGCGGCGAGCAGTCCGATCAGCTCGTCGCGCCAGCGGCGGACGCTGGACTCGGACACGTCGTTGCCGCCGGCCATGTCGGCCAACCGCTGGTCGTGGCGCAGTACGGCCAGGACGATCACCGCGATCTTCCCCGGCGGCAGGATCCGCCATCGGGACCGGATCGCCTTCAGATGGCGCCTGAGCAGATCAGCGAGGTGGTTGACGGCGCGCGTGGACAGTGGCAAACGGCACTGGTAGACAAGCGAGCAGGTGTCCTCGGGGAGCTTTTTGATTTTCGTCACACAATCCCAACGGGCGCCGGGGGCAACCCGGTTACGCCCGTTCGGAGCCACTCCTAGCTCCGGCGCTCCTGGTCACAGGCGGGTGGTGAACCGGCCGTCGGGCAGTTTGCGCAGCCAGCCGCGGTCGACGAGTCTGACCAGCTTCCCTCGCAGCGGCTCCAGCTTGGACCGCACGCTGACATCGATTCCCAGGGCGTCGCCGACCTGCCGGGCCATGACCGGTCCGGCCGCCTGCCGCACGGTGGCCAGGATGCGCTGATAGTCCGGCGGGAGCAAGGTCTCCTCCATGTCCGGCGTTCGGTGCGGGATCAGCATCACCGCTCGTCCGCCCACCTGCCCGGGCGCCGGCGCAGCCGAGGCGCGTTCGTTGGCGAGCTGTTCGCTCACCCGCTCAAGGACCCGCTCCGCGACGGCGAGCTCGTCCCGCTCGGCCCGCACCTCCGCCAACTCCTTGACGAGCAGTTCCTCACGTTCGTCCAGCTCCGCACGCCGCGCGGTGATCCGTTCCAACAGCTCGGGGTCCATGCCTCGAATGGTAGAAGGCCGCCTGACCCCAGCGAGTAGGAATCAGCGAACCGTCCAGCTCTGGCAAACGATCTACTGCGCAGACTGCCGCCGACGACCAGCACGAGCACCCCGAGGACCAATCACACCAGTCCTCTGACCTGCGACTTCAATTTGGCGCAAGCTCACTGGATGCCGCCGAGGGGCTCGACGGGAGTGCGGTCTGCGGCCTCGCGAACGAGCGACGGGCCCAGCACCTCATCACGATGGCACGCGCTCAGCTGCTGGCACGGCGCAAGGAGTCCGCTGCCGAATCGCTGATCGAAGCGGTCCGACTGGCGCCGGAAGAGGTCATCGGCCGCCGGTCCACGGTCGATCTGGTGGCTGACGTCGTTGCCGTGACCCCGGTACCCGGCTCGGGCTTGCGCCGCTTGGCCGTGCGATGTGGACTCCCCGCATGACGAAGCGAGTTCTCTACCTCATCGCCTGCGCGGCCGGGCCGACCCAGTACATCGACGTGGGCGTCCGGCAGGCGCAGGCCCACGGCTGGGACACCTGCCTCGTCCTGACCCCGTCCGCCGCCCGGTGGTGGGAACCGCGTCTCGGTGAACTGGAGGAGCTGACCGGCCACCGGGTTCGGTCGCAGTACAAGCTGCCCGGGGAACGGGACGTGCTGCCGAATGCGGATGCCATGCTCGTTGCCCCGCTGTCCTGCACCAGCCTGAACAAGTGGGGCAACGGAATAGCGGACACGGTCGCGCTGGGCCTGGTCTCCGAGGGGGTGCACCTCGGTGTGCCGGTGGTGGCCATGCCGTACTTCAACCGGGCGCAGGCCGCGCAGCCTGCCGTGGCCCGGAGCGTCGCGGACCTGCGGGAGCAGGGTGTGCTGTACCTCGACGGCCCGCAGGGGTACGAGTCCCACCCGCCCAAGCGGGGAAACCCCGGGGAGTACCCGTGGTGCGCCGCGCTGGACGCGGTAGAGACGCTGGTCGAAGGGCCGTCGCCCGATCCTGACCCTGACTGTCCAACGGAGTGACGAGCTGATCGCTGACGGTGGCCGGGTGCTCGCGGCCGCCCAGGTCGTGTGCCGCAGCGGGCACAGGCGGATGCGGAGGTCGCGGCGGCAGTAAGGTCCCCCCCGGCCGGCCGACGGGAGCGGCCAGCCGGGGTGGATCAGGGGCGCTATGTCGGCACCAGCGACCGCAGGCGTGCGGTACGGCGCCTCACCCGTTCGAAGAACGCGTCGATTGCGCGGAGCGGGTTACCTGCGGGCGGGGATGTTCCGGCGGGTCCCGTCGCCGAAGGCGCGGCCAGGTGCACAGGGCCGATGCCCCAGCCGAATCACGTGGCGGGGGACATCGGTTCACAGCAAGCCGCCCCGCTCTCCCGAAGTGGAGGGCGGGGCGGCTTGTACACCACCAGCGCGCCCACCCGGCACGACAGCCGGGCTGCTCACCTGCCTGCCAACGCCCCGACGAGCGAACAGCCGGACCGCTATGAAGATCAGAAGGTGATGATGTAGACCGGGCTGTCATGGGGGTGCTCCTGGTGCACCACCGGGCATGACGTCTTCTGCTTGCTGTCCTCGGTCTTGATCTGAATCCCGCAGAAGGGCGACTCGTCCCAGTCGAGCTCGTTGATGTAGCTGAGCACGGGGATGTTGTCCCCCTTGTGGTCGTTCTTGGTGTCAGCGCTGGCCCCGCCGATGCCGGCGAAGAGGATCCCGCAGGTGGCCACGGCCACCGCTGCGATCTTCTGGACGTTCCTCACTATGTTCTCCTTCGCTGCTCTGCCCCAGATCGGGCAGACTCCGTAGAGAACGATGCGTAAAAGGGACCAGAGCATAACGTCATCCGTCCTTTGAGCACTCGTACGGCCGCACAAATCACCAGGCTCCTGGCCTACTACCTGTGGGCGGGAATGTTTGCGCCTGGCTGCCGGGATCACCCAGCAGACCGTGGGGGAGCGCACCGGCATGGACCGGGCCACATACCACCGCGTCGAAGGGGTACGCAGTGGCCCTCATCTCCGGCGCGCTCGGTGTGCCGCAGTCCGGGTGTGTCAATTCAACGGCTGATCTTGGTTGTTGAGTTGGTCAGTGGTCGGTGGGGGTCAGGCGGCCCTCGAAGGCGACCTGGAAAGCGTTCAAGGGCGCCTTCCAGCGCTCGCGGTGAAGTGACCGAAGGCGCGACGCTGCCTCCCACATGACGATGTGGAAGGTGCACTCGGCGCGGTGGAGCAGGTCTTGGCGGCGCATACGGGCCCGCATTGCAGCGTCGATGTCGCGTGGCGACTGGTGAAGCGCGGCGAATCCGTTGAAGACGCAGCGGGCGTAGTCCGGCGTCTGAAGTATCCCGACGACCACGGAGTTCTGCCACGCTCGCTCACCGGCTCCTTGGGGCCGAAGTTCGCGAGCAGCTCACGCGGAACAGTGACCGCGCTCTCCTTGGCGGTGAGATTATCGAGCTGGTCCAGTTCATCGGTGTCGGTGTCGGTGTCGGTGACGCGGTCGCCTTGGACGACGTATCGATCGGTACCAGGGATCTCGTACAGGGTCGGGCAGCCGTCGTTACCGGAGTTGGTGCCGACCTTGCGTAGGTGCCGGGTCATGCTGGCCTCCTGAGGTAGGTGATGGGCGCGCACCGTAACCAGCGTGTTGGCGGTGGAGACCGCGGCCCGGGTGCAGGAGGCGATCACCGCGCACGCCGCGGCGACCGGGCAGTCCCGGTACGAGGTCGAGGAGGCGCTGAAGCGGGCCGTCCGGCACCCGGCCGAGGACGACGACGGCTGAGCCCGAACACACGAATTCGCCCCTGCCCGGCGTCGGCCGGGCAGGGGCGGAATGAGGCAGAAGCCCCGCACCCGCGGGGACCGGTCACTGCGGCCAAGTCGTCGGCCGTGTAGTCGGGACCATCCCCGCGCGGGGACCATCTCCGCTCTGTGGAGCCGGCAGTCGGGCAAGGGACCACCCCCGCGTGCGCGAGGTCCATACTTCCTGACCAGGGACGTTACCCGGCCAGTACGACGTTTTTCATCAGGCTTCCGCAGAACCCGCACGGCGAGACGCCCCGCCGCTCGGTGAGGGACGGCGGGGTGGGGCAGCCGTCGGGGGCCCCGAGCGGTGTGAGCTGGACTGCACGTGCCGTGTTAAAGAGTGGTGCCCGGCGGTGAGGCACCGGGCACCGGTTTCGGACGACGGGCGAACAGCCCGCGTCGGTGAGGTCTACCTGCCAAAGAGCGCAGGCGTGATCGCGGCGTTGGCTGTGGCAGGCTGGAACTTCTTGTTGCCCGCGAAGTGCGCCTCGTACCCGCTGCCGAGACCCGGCCCCCACACGCCAAGGGGATCGGTCATGTGCCCTCCGCTGTTGAGGGTTGCGACGCCGTCGGAGCCCGTCGACGTGCTCCCGATCACCTTGCCGCCCGTCATCCTGAAGGTGATTGTGGCGCCCTGGATCGGCTGACCGTCGGGGTCGAGAAGAGTTGCCCTGAAGGTGGCCTTCGCTCCGACAACGGCGCCAGAGACGTCATCGGCGGAGAGCTGGGGAAGCACTTTCGTCTGATCCCCGTCCGCGACCGGGGGCTGGGGCGGGTACGGGTAGTACCCCTGCGGCGGGTACGGGTAGTACCCCTGCGGGGACTGGGGCGGGTAGTAGCCCTGCGGGGGCTGGGGCGGGTACGGGTAGTAGCCCTGCGGGGGCGGCGGCGGGGGGTAGTAGCCCTGCGGGGGCTGCGGCGGTGGCGCGATGGGAGTGGACATGAGCGTCTCCTAGTAGGGAGAAGGTCGGACTGGATCCCCCCTCCAGCACATTCGCACAGTCCCGTAAATGCCGCAGGTAGCCAGCTCATTCAGCGTGGCCACTGATCGGGTGATGGGATCGGTTTTCACGACCAACGAGGCTTCCGTGCGGCGGGACCAGGCCCGCTCCGGTGCTTGACGGGCCCCACTGGGCTACCGGAGTGGGAGTCTCAGCACGGCAAAAGGACCCCGCCGTCCGATCACCGGGCGGCGGGGCGTGGGGTCAGCCATCGTGGCGAACGCCTTGAGGTCCCACGGCGGCGCGCGCAGTGCGGGGAACAGCGGCCTTGTGCGTCGCGGGGGCGGTGGCAGCGGGAGCAGCGGCGCGCGGCGCGGGAAGGCATGCCGGTTCTCCAGGTCAGGGGGTTTCGAGGGTGGCGATACGGGCCGCGAGCTCGGCGAGGATGCCCTGGACGGTGGTGGCGGTGCCAGACTCGTTGCTTCCGTCGCGGCCGCCCTGCACCCACCGGACCTGGTAGGTGATGGTGCCGTCTTTCCACTCACGCTTCCTGACGGTCGCCATGGCAGGACGATAGGTCCGATTCGAGGGGGTGTTGGGCCGCGGTTGGGCCGTGACGTGACAAGAGATCAGCCCCTGACCTGTTTCCCAAGTCAGGGGCTGATCATTCAGGGTGAGTAACGGGACTCGAACCCGCGACATCCTGGACCACAACCAGGTGCTCTACCATCTGAGCTATACCCACCATGCCCGGTCGTTTCCGACCGGCCGAGAAAAAGTGTACAGGGTCCGGGAGGGTGCTCGCGCCACCATTGTTCAGCTGCCGGTCCGAGCCTCCGAAAGGCCCATGACCAGTGGCTTCACCGAGGCGCGGGCCGTGTCCGCGGGGACCTGCCCCCACCGGCCCCGGATGCGTGCGGGGCCGGTGGGGTTACGGGACGAGCCCTTACGGGGCGGGCGGCGCGACGCGTGCCGCGACGGCCTTTGCCTGCTCCGAGTCCGGACCGGGCTGCGGGACGAAGATCGCCTCGCGGTAGTAGCGCAGCTCCGTGATGGAGTCGCGGATGTCCGCGAGGGCCCGGTGGTTGCCGTTCTTCTCCGGACTGTTGAAGTAGGCCCTCGGGTACCAGCGGCGTGCCAGTTCCTTGATCGAGGACACATCGACGATCCGGTAGTGGAGGAAGCCCTCCAGCGCGGCCATGTCCCGTGCCAGGAATCCGCGGTCGGTGGAGACCGAGTTTCCGCAGAGCGGGGCTTTGCCGGCTTCCTTCACGTGCTCGCGGACATAGGCGAGCACCTGGGCCTCGGCGTCGGCCAGGGTGGTGCCCCGGGCCAGCTCGTCGAGGAGGCCCGAGGCGGTGTGCATCCGGCGCACCACCTCGGGCATCGTCTCCAGGGCCGCGTCCGGCGGGCGGATCACGATGTCCACCCCTTCGCCGAGCACGTTCAGCTCCGAGTCGGTGACCAGCGCGGCCACCTCGATGAGTGCGTCTTCCGTCAGCGAGAGCCCGGTCATCTCGCAGTCGATCCACACCATGCGGTCGTTCATGGCCCCACCCTACGGGGCGCTCCGTTGACCCGGCAGGGTCGGGCGGCCTGCCGCGTACGCGTCGGGTCCCGGCTTCCCGTGCTCCGGCTGTCCCGCCCCGATCGCCGACGACGCCACGGCGTGCGCGGGCGGCGGGACGGAGACGGTGGTGGCGCGTCGGCCGACCGGGCCCGCCTGGGCGGGCACGACCGTCTCGACGACGTCACCGATGTCCGGGCCACCGCCCTGAGGGCGACGGGCCCGGTACGCAGCCCGGTACGCGGCGGGGGAGGAGCCCAGCTGGCGCCGGAAGTGTCCGCGCAGCGCGACCGGCGAGCGGAAGCCGCAACGGCCCGCGACCTCGTCGACCGAGTACTCGGACGTCTCCAGCAGTCGCTGCGCCTGCAGCACCCGCTGCGTGATCAGCCACTGGAGCGGCGCACTGCCGGTGAGCGAACGGAACCTGCGGTCGAAGGTCCGCCTGCTCATGTAGGCGCGCGCGGCCAGCGTCTCCACGTCGAACTGCTCGTGAAGGTGCTCCAGAGCCCAGGCCACGACCTCGGCGAGCGGGTCGGAGCCGATCTCCTCGGGTAAAGACCTGTCGAGGTAGCGCTCCTGGCCGCCACTGCGCCGCGGCGGCACGACCAGCCGTCGGGCCAGTGCCCCGGCGGCCTCCGTGCCGTGGTCCGTGCGGACTATGTGCAGGCAGAGGTCGATCCCGGCCGCGGTCCCGGCCGAGGTGAGCACGTCGCCGTCGTCGACGAAGAGTTCACGCGGATCGACGTGCACCGACGGGTAGCGCTTGGCCAGCGTCGGTGCGTACATCCAGTGGGTGGTCGCCGGGCGGCCGTCCAGCAGCCCGGCCGCGGCGAGTACGAACGCCCCGGTGCACAGCCCGACGATGCGGGCCCCCTCCTCGTGTGCACGACGCAGCGCGTCCAGCGCCTCGGTGGGCGGTGGGGAGGTGATCGAGCGCCAGGCGGGCACCACCACGGTGCCGGCCCTGCTGATCGCCTCCAGCCCGTACGGCGTGGTGAGTTCGAGTCCCCCTGTGGTCCGCAGCGGTCCCTCCTCCCCGCCGCAGACGAGAAGTCGGTAGCGCGGAACTCCCGCGTCCTGTCGGTCGATTCCGAACACGGAGAGCGGGATCGAGCTCTCGAAGATGGGGCCACCGCTGAACAGCAGCACGGCGACGATTTCGCGTCGTCGTCGGCCGCTGAGCTTCCGTACAGCCTCCGTTGCGGTGGCGGAGTCCTGGCTCATGACGCTAAGCCCCCCTCGGTGTTCGCGTCTTTCTGGTCCTTGCGGGCCTGTCGCTCCTGCACGTTTCCCCTCGGTCCTGCACGAGTCCCCGGTCCTCGATACCCAAGATCGAATCTACTGCGTCCCGCGGTGCCGGAGTGACAAGTTCACCAACCGGCGTTATGTCGACAAGGCAACTTGGCGGGAAGCATTCGATCACGAAGCGTTTCACTCGACGGCCGTGCAGGGAAGTGGGCCTCGCCTTGATGGCCCGTCCCTGTCGGGTGGAATCGTACCGCGCGGTCTCTTCCTTCCTGGTGGCAAGGGGGTTGATCGGCCATTTCAACAAGGAACCGACAGGGGTATGAAGTTGGCTGAAAATAGATGGTTGTGCGTACGTGATTCGGTCAGTTGACCGGCGCACAACCTTGTCGGCCGACTGCTTCTTTGCGCCCCCCGCGGCAGGTCGGCGTCGAATCGGGCGGTATGTCGGAGCGGTGTCGGCGGGTGATCGGATTCCGATCGAAGGGCCGGTATCGGTCCGTGGCTGCGTGGCGTCCCCGGGTGCGACCGATGGGGCGGGATGGGCGACGTGTGTTCGAGAGGCGGATCGTCGTCCGGATGCCCGGTCGACGGCGGTGATCCGCAATCCTGGCGGAGTCGGGGATTCCGGGGTGGCGGCGGGGTGACGGACACGAACCCGTCCGTCACCGAGCGGAGCGGTCCGGGTCGGCCGTCGTCGTTGTACGCGGCAACCGGCATTGCCATCCGGGTCCGCCTCGGGCATGCTCCGTGAAACGTCGCGCGTGCTTTGCACGGGTCTGGGCAGTGGAGGAATGGCGCCGTACCCTTGGGGGTAAGGGGTTGGGAAGATGATTCCCGGACACCGCCACACCGCCCGCTGACGCACCTTCCCCAAGTCGCTCTCCTCACGAGGACTCTCTTCGCCGAGACACCGATGGCCGGTCACGAAATCCCCGAACCCGCCGACCGCAAGCAGGTGGCCGACGCCATGTCGGACCCGCAGGCGGTCGAAGAAACACGTCATTCCTGCGATCCCGCCTTTCGGCACGGTGTCGTCGTCGGCTTCGACGGCTCGACCTCCAGCGAGCGTGCCCTCGCCTACGCCATCGGCATGGCCCGTAGATCGGGTTCCGGCCTGATCATCGTCCATGTCGCCAACCGGCTGCCGACCACCGTCTGGGCAGGCTGCGAGCCGCCCGTCTTCGTCGACGTGCCCGACCACCGCACCGAGGTGCTCGGTCTGGAGCTCGCCTGCGCCGACTACCTCTCCGAGGTCCCGTGGGTGCTCGTCGAACGCGGCGGGGACATCTGCCACGAGTTGGAGGAGGTCGGCCGGGAGTACTCGGCGGACGCCATCGTCGTGGGCTCCACGCACGGTGTGGTCGGCCGCATCTTCGGCTCGGTGGCGGGGCGCCTCGCGCGCCGCGCCCAGCGCCCGGTCGTCGTCATCCCCTGAACGGTCCCCGTCCCGGCCGTTCTCGTTCCTGCTCCTGCTCCCGCTGCCGGCCCGCTCGCGGGCGGGCCGTACGGCTCGTCCGATGCGGCTCGCCGGATGAGATGAGCTCGATGTGGCGTCAACTCGTCTGCGGAATCCGTCGCTCCGTCGATTCGGAGCACCGATGCGCCCGCGAGCGAAGCGCGCATAGCGGTCAACTGGCGGCAGGGCGGGCGCGTGTGAGGGAGGTGCGGCACGGGCGACGGAGTGCCCGCGCCACCCGCGAGCGTCCCCGGTGCGGCTGTCCGGGCCCCGTCGCCGGGTTCCGTCGACGTTCGGTATCGGTCATCCCGCAGCCGTGCGCGAGGCCGGTTAGGGACGCCGCGGAGGCCGACCGGCGCGCGCCGACACGGGCACGTCCCGGCGCGGGGAGTTCGGTTCGGAGCCGCCGGTACGGATGACGGGGGCACGGGAACGGCCCCGTACCCCCTCCCGTGACGGGACGGGCGGGCACGGGGCCGTTGCGGGGCTCCTGGTGGAGCGGGTGGGCCGCCCGGAGCGGGCGGGCGGCCCGGGTGGCGCCACTACTCGACGGTGACCGACTTCGCCAGGTTGCGCGGCTTGTCGATGTCCCGGCCCATGGCCAGCGCCGTGTGGTACGCGAAGAGCTGGAGCGGGATGCCCATCAGGATCGGGTCCAGCTCGTTCTCGTTCTTCGGCACGACGATGGTGTGGTCGGCCTTGTCCTGCACCTGGTGGGCGACGGCGAGGATGCGGCCGCTGCGGGCCTTGATCTCCTCCATCGCGGCACGGTTCTTCTCCAGCAGGTCGTCGTCCGGCACGATCGCGACCGTCGGCATCGCGGGCTCGATCAGCGCCAGCGGTCCGTGCTTCAGCTCGGACGCCGGGTACGCCTCCGCGTGGATGTACGAGACCTCCTTGAGCTTCAGCGACGCCTCGCGGGCGACGGGGTACCCGCGCACCCGGCCGATGAACATCATCGACCTGGCGTCCGCGTACTCGGCGGCCAGCCGCTTGATCTCGTCCTCGTTCGCCAGGATCTCGTCGATCTGGGCGGGCAGCCTGCGCAGCCCCTCGATGATCCGCTTGCCGTCCGCGACCGACAGGTCCCGGATCCGGCCCAGGTGCAGGGCGAGCAGCGCGAACGCGACGACCGTGTTGGTGAAGCACTTGGTGGAGACGACACAGACCTCGGGGCCGGCGTGCACGTACGTGCCGCCGTCGGCCTCCCGGGCGATCGCGGAGCCCACCACGTTGACGACGCCGAGCACCCGGGCGCCCTTGCGCTTGAGTTCCTGGACGGCGGCCAGCACGTCGTACGTCTCACCGGACTGGGAGACCGCGACGTACAGCGTGTCCGGGTCGACGACCGGGTTGCGGTAGCGGAACTCGGAGGCGGGCTCGGCGTCCGCGGGGATGCGGGCCAGCTCCTCGATCAGCTGCGCGCCGATCTGGCCCGCGTGGTACGAGGTGCCGCAGCCAAGGATCTTGATCCGGCGGACCCCGCGGGCCTCGCGGGCGTCCAGGTTGAGGCCGCCCAGGTGCACGGTGGCGAACCGGTCGTCGATCCGGCCGCGCAGCACCCGGTCGACGGCCTCGGCCTGCTCGCAGATCTCCTTGTGCATGTACGTGTCGTGGCCGCCCATGTCGTACGACTCGGCCTCCCACTCCACGGTGGTCGGGGTGGCCGTCGTGGACGAACCCTCCGTCGTGTACGTACGGAAGTCGTCGGCCTTCAGGGTGGCCATCTCGCCGTCGTCGAGGGTGACGACCTGGCGGGTGTGGGCGACCAGCGCGGCGACGTCCGAGGCGACGAACATCTCCTTCTCGCCGATGCCGAGCACGACCGGCGAGCCGTTGCGGGCGACCACGATCCGGTCGTTGAAGTCGGCGTGCAGCACGGCGATCCCGTACGTGCCCTCGACCGCGCGCAGCGCCTCGCGGACCTTCTCCTCCAGCGTCTCGGCCTGGGCGCGGGCGATCAGGTGGACCAGCACCTCGGTGTCGGTCTCGGAGAGGAAGACGACGCCGTCGGCGACGAGCTTCGCACGGAGCTCGGAGGCGTTGTCGATGATGCCGTTGTGGACGACGGCGACCTTGTTGTCGGCGTCCAGGTGGGGGTGCGCGTTCTCGTCGCTCGGGGCGCCGTGGGTGGCCCAGCGGGTGTGCGCGATGCCGGTGGTGCCGCTGAAACGCTTGGGGACGCGGGCCTCCAGCTCGCGGACTCGGCCCTTCGCCTTGACCGACTTCAGGACGGCGGGCTTCCCGGCCGGTGCCTTGCCGGTGATGACGATGCCCGCGGAGTCGTACCCCCGGTACTCCAGCCGCTGCAGCCCCTCCAGCAGCAGCGGGGCCACATCACGCTTTCCGATATATCCGACGATTCCGCACATAGAGTCTCTGCCCCTCCATCGATGAACCTGTAGTGCCCGACGCCCGACGCCGAACGCTCAATGCCTGCTGCCCGCTGCCTGCTGCCCGGGCCCGATGCCGGTGGCCCGGCCGTGGGTGGTCCGGTCAGCCGTAGACGATGCGGCGCAACTGGCGGAGCGAGAGCTCCGGCGGTGCGACCGCCCGGTGCGGCAGTTCGGCGGCGATCCGCTCGAAGATCTCCGCGTTCACCAGGCCGCCGGACTGCAGTTCCCGGTGGCGGCGGCGGACGAAGTCGTCGGTCGTCTCGTCGAAGTACGCCAGCACGTCGAGCACCACCCGGGCGGCCTCGCCGCGCTGGAGCGCGGTGCTGCGCACCAGGTGGTCGATGAGGTCGTCGTGCGACGGACGGCGTTCGAGCACCCGTCGATACTGCGGCGGTCGGAGCGCTTACGCAACAATTCTGCCCGATATCGGGCAGGGGATGGTGTGATCACGGTCTCGGACGCCCTGGAACGCGTACCGGGGGGAGGGGCTCCCGGACCCCTCCGGAAGCGCTCCGGAAGGGGCCCGGGAAGCGCTCCACGGGGCCAGGGAAGGGGCCAGGGGGGTTCCGGGGCGGTCAGAGGCGCCTCAGGACGGCTTGCTTGGCGGCGGTGAACTCGTCATCGGTGAGCACTCCCGTCCGATGCAGTTCACCGAGCTCCCGGAGGCGTCGCAGCAGCACGTCGTGGTCGTCGGCCGGAGGGGCGTCCGCGCCGGGCGCGGGGGAGGGCGCCGGGGCCGGGAGCTCCGCGGGGCTCGCGTCCGTCGCGCCGTCGCCGTCACCCGCGTCGGCCTCCGGTCCGCCCGGCAGCCGGACCAGGACCGCGGCCGCGACCAGCACCGCCGTGTACTCCTTCTTGGACAGTCCCCACAGGTCCAGCGCGTACAGGTCGTACTCGGCCGCCGTGGCCGGGGCCGAACTCCGGCCCGGGATGCCCCGGACGAAGCGCAGATGGCCGTTCTCCAGGCCGATGGCGGGCATCCAGTGCACCTCGGTCACCTCCGACACCGGGAAGGTGACCGGGCCACCGGAGCTCTTGACCTCCTTGGCCTTCCAGTTCCAGGTGAGACGGATGGTCTTCCCGTCGAACGAGGCGGTGCCGTCCCCGCCGCCGCCGGCGACCGGCACCGCGGGCCCCGGCAGCAGGAAGCCGTCCGTGGGCCCGGACGGCACCCGCTCGACCAGCAGGGCGTTGCGTACCTCGTCGACGAAGTACTCCGCCACCCCGGTGCGGTCCTTCTCCACGGCCAGCTGGTACGGATCGGCGGCGTCCTTGAGCCGGCCGTTCGCGGCGCGCAGGATCGGGCAGGCGCCGTCGCGCAGCCGCAGGCGGAGGCTGCCGCCCTTGCGGCGCGGTTCGAAGGCGATGCCCGCCAGGGCGTGGAGCGGGACGACACGCTCTCCCAGTTCCTGGCGGAGCGGATGCACCCCCTTCTCCCGGCCGGGCACGATCCGCACCGCCTCGCCGTCGAAGGTCCATGTCCCGTCGCGCTGGATTATTTCCGCCATGCGACGGATTCTCTCAGGCGCCGCACGAGGTTGTGGTCTACACCTTGACTGTATGTGGAGCCGACGATACGCATGGTGATGGTTCGGTTCGGTCAGGACATCCAGCAGGTGCGACCCCGTCGAAAGGGACCTGGCTCGTGAGACTGCATGTGGGACTGCACGGAACACGGCGAACACGGCGAACACGGCGAACACGGCGAACGCGGTGGACATGGTGGGCTCGACGGTCTCCCCGGTGGGCCCGTCGGGGGGACGGGATCCGCCGGGCCCGGCGGATACGCCGGACACCGAGCGGCATCCGGCGCGCCGTGCTTCCCCGCCTCCTCGGCTCGCTGCTGCTCGTCACGGCGGCCGGTGTCTCCGGCGTCGGCGCGGCGCAGGCCCGAGCGGCGGCGGACGGCCGCCCGGCCACCACCGGCACCTCGCCGCGCCCGCTCGGCGGGACGGTGCCCGCCCCCGCCCGGGTGAAGCCCGCCGGATCCCCGTACTCCCTCACCGCCGACACCGCGATCCGGGTCGAGGGCGACTCCGGCGAGGCCCGGCGGATCGGCGACTACCTGGCGGGCCTGCTGCGCCCGTCCACCGGCCACCCGCTGCCGGTCACCGGCCGCGGCGGCGACGGCATCCGACTCCGGCTCGACCCCCAGGACCGCGGATCGGGTGCCGAGGGCTACACCCTGAGGTCGAACCCCGAATCCGTCACCATCACCGCGCGCACCCCGGCCGGACTCTTCCATGGTGTCCAGACGCTGCGTCAGCTGCTTCCGGCCCGGGTGGAGGAGAGGAGCCGTCAGAAGGGCCCGTGGCAGGTCGCGGGCGGCACGATCGAGGACGCGCCCCGCTACGCGTACCGGGGCGCCATGCTGGACGTGTCCCGGCACTTCTTCTCCGTCGCCGAGGTCAAGCGCTACATCGACCAGTTGGCCCTGTACAAGCTGAACACGCTCCACCTGCACCTCTCCGACGACCAGGGCTGGCGGATCGCCATCGACTCCTGGCCGCGGCTCGCCACGTACGGCGGAAGCACGGAGGTCGGCGGCGGACCGGGCGGCCACTACACGAAGGCCGACTACCAGGAGATCGTCCGCTACGCCTCGTCCCGCTACCTGGAGGTCGTTCCGGAGATCGACCTGCCGGGCCACACCAACGCCGCACTCGCCTCGTACGCGGAGCTGAACTGCGACGGCGCCGCGCCGCCGCTCTACACCGGCATCGAAGTCGGCTTCAGCTCGCTGTGCGTCCCGAAGTCCGTCACGTACGACTTCGTGGACGACGTGATCCGCGAGCTGGCCGCGCTCACCCCCGGCAGGTACCTCCACATCGGGGGCGACGAGGCGCACTCCACCAGTCACGACGACTACGTGAGCTTCATGAACAAGGCGCAGGCCGTCGTCGGCAGGTACGGCAAGACCGTGATCGGCTGGCACCAGCTGACCGGGGCGACGCCGGTCGCGGGCGCGGTCGCCCAGTACTGGGGCTACGACCGGACCGGCGCCGCCGAACGCGAGCAGGTGGCGGACGCCGCGGCGAAGGGCACGAAACTCGTGCTGTCCCCGGCGGACCGCAGCTACCTCGACATGAAGTACGACAAGGACACGGAACTGGGCCTGTCCTGGGCCGGTTACGTCTCCGTCCGGCGCAGCTACGACTGGGACCCGGCGGCGTACCTGGACGGCGTCCCGGAGCGGTCCGTCCTCGGCGTGGAGGCGGCGCTCTGGTCGGAGACGCTGACGGACAGCGACGAGATCGAGCAGATGGCGTTCCCGAGGCTGCCCGGGGTGGCAGAGCTAGGCTGGTCGCCCGCGTCGACGCACGACTGGGACACGTACAAGGCGCGGCTGGGTGCGCAGGGGCCGAGGTTCTCGGCGCTGGGCATCGACTACCACCGGGCGCCGGAGGTCCCCTGGGCGACGGAATGAGGTGAACGGTGCCGGTCCGGGCGTTCCGGGACCGGCAGCCGCGGTTCGGCGGCGGGCGTTGCGCGGGCCCGCCGCCGCGGCCGTCACGTCAGGCCGGCAGTCCCAGCTCCCGCGCGATCAGCATGCGCTGGACCTCGCTGGTGCCCTCGCCGATCTCCAGGATCTTGGAGTCGCGCCACATCCGGGCCACCGGGTACTCGTTCATGAAGCCGTAGCCGCCGTGGATCTGGGTGGCCTCGCGGGCGTTGTCCACCGCGACCGTCGACGAGTACAGCTTCGCGATCGCCGCCTCCTTCTTGAAGGGCTCGCCCGCCACCAGGCGGGACGCCGCGTCGCGCCAGCCGATGCGGGCCATGTGGGCGCGCATCTCCATGTCCGCGATCTTGAACTGGATGGCCTGGTTGGTGCCGATCGGCCTGCCGAAGGCGCGGCGCTCACCGGCGTACTTCACCGACTCGTCCACACAGCCCTGCGCCAGGCCCGTGGCCAGGGCGGCGATGGCGATCCGGCCCTCGTCGAGGATGCGCAGGAACTGCGCGTAGCCCCGGCCCTCCTCGCCCAGCAGGTTCTCCAGCGGGACGCGGACATCGCTGAAGGACAGCTCACGGGTGTCGGAGGCGTTCCAGCCGACCTTGGAGTACGGGGCGGCGACGGTGAATCCGGGGGTGCCCGACGGGACGATGATCGAGGAGATGAGCGGGGCGCCGTTCTCCTTGTGGCCGGTCACCGCCGTGACCGTGACCAGGTCGGTGATGTCGGTGCCGGAGTTGGTGATGAAGCACTTGGCACCGTTGATCACCCACTCGCCGGTGGCCTCGTCGCGCACCGCCGTCGTGCGGGTGCCGCCCGCGTCCGAGCCGGCCTCCGGTTCGGTGAGGCCGAACGCGCCGAGCGCCTCGCCCGAGCAGAGCCGCGGCAGCCACTTCCGCTTCTGCTCCTCCGTGCCGAAACGGAAGACGGGCATCGCGCCGAGCGACACCCCGGCCTCCAGGGTGATCGCCACGGACGAGTCGACCCGGGCCAGCTCCTCCAGGGCGATCCCGAGGGCGAGGTAGTCCCCGCCCATGCCGCCGTATTCCTCCGGGAACGGCAGCCCGAACAGGCCCATCCGTCCCATCTCCCGCACGATCTCGTACGGGAACTCATGGCGCTCGTAGAAGTCGCCGATCTTCGGGGCGATCACATCGTGCGCGAACTCCTCGACGGTGCGGCGCAGTTCCTCGTGCTCGGCGGTCAGCCGGTGGTCCAGGGACATGGCAGGTGTCACTCCTTGTGGGGACGGGTGGTTACCGCACCGAGAGCGCGCGGACGGTACGGGACGGGCTGGGTCGGCCCAGGTGTTCGGCGAGCCACACGCTGGTGGCGGTGAGCGCGTCGAGGTCGACCCCGGTTTCGATGCCGAGGCCGTCGAGCATCCACACGAGGTCTTCGGTGGCGAGGTTCCCGGTGGCGCTCTTCGCGTACGGGCAGCCGCCGAGGCCGCCCGCCGAGGCGTCCACCGTGGTCACTCCGTGCTGGAGCGCGGCGAGGGTGTTGGACAGGGCCTGGCCGTACGTGTCGTGGAAGTGCACCCCGATCGTGTCGGTGCGCACGCCCTCCTCGTTCAGTTCGGAGAGCAGGGTCTGCACGTGGCCGGGGGTGGCGACGCCGATCGTGTCGCCGAGGGACAGCTCGTCGCAGCCGAGGTCCATCAGTGCCTTGGCGACCCGGACGACCTGGTGGACGGGGACGGGCCCCTCCCACGGGTCGCCGAAGCACATCGACAGGTAGCCGCGGACGTGCACCTTGTCGGACTTGGCCCGGGCGACGACCGGTTCGAACATGGCGAGCGACTCGGCGACCGTGCGGTTGAGGTTGCGGGCGGCGAACGTCTCGGTCGCGGAGCCGAACACGGCGATGCGGCGGGCGCCGAGCGCCAGGGCCCGGTCCAGTCCGCGCTCGTTCGGCACGAGGACCGGCAGGGCGACGCCCCCGATGTCCGCGAGGCGGGGGAACAGGTCCTCGGCGTCGGCGAGTTGGGGCACCCACTTGGGGTGCACGAAGCTGGTCGCCTCGACGGTGGTCAGGCCGGCCGCGGCGAGCCGGTGGATGAACTCCGCCTTCACCTCGGTCGGCACGACGGACTTCTCGTTCTGGAGACCGTCGCGGGCACCCACCTCGTGGATGCGCACCCGGGGCGGCAGGTCCTGGACGGGCACGGTCATCGGCAGGGTGCGGGGTGTCATGCGTCCTCCCCGGGAGTCGCGGCGGAAACGGCGGGCGCGTCCGTGGTGGTTCCGCCGGGGGCGGGGGCGGCGTCCTCGGACGGGGCCACGACGGCGAGGACCTGGTCCATGGCGACCGTGGCACCGGCGGTGACGTCGAGTTCGGTAACGGTCCCGGCGTGCGGGGCGGAGATGACGTGCTCCATCTTCATCGCCTCGACGACGAGCAGGCTCTGGCCGGCCGCGACCTCGTCGCCGACCGCCACCTTGACCACCGTGACCGTGCCCGGCATCGGCGCGGCGAGGGTGTCCGCGCCGGAGCGGGCGGCCCCGGCCAGCGACGCCTCCACCGGGTCGTGGTCCTGGACGTGCCAGGTGTCGCCGTCCCGGCCCAGCCAGATCCCGTCCGGGGACGCGGCATGGGTGAACGTGTGGGTGACGCCGCCGAGTTCGAGGACGATGCGGCGCCCGGTCAGCTCGACCGTGCGCGCCGTCTCCGGGCCGCCGGGCGTCGGGGCCGACGGCCCGCAGGCGCCGGTCGCGGGCTCCGGCGGACGGCCGCTCTCCCCGACGAGGCCGAAGGCGAGCTCGGCGCCCGTCGCGCGGGCGCGCCGCGATACCCGCACCGGCTCGTGGCCGGGCAGCCGGAAGTGGTGCACGGTCGGGGCCGGGGTGCCGCCGAGGCGCCAGCCGCTCGCCACCGAGAACGGGTCCACCCAGGCCGCGGCGGCAGAGCGGGGCCCGGGGGCCGACGGTACGTCCTGCCGCAGCAGCGCCGCCGCGGCGTACACCTCCTGCGGCACGCCCTCGGGCACCAGCCCGTCGACCTCGCGTTCCACCAGCCCGGTGTCGAGCTCGCCCGCCGCCACCGCGGGGTGGGCGAGCAACCGACGCAGGAAGCCCGCGTTGGTCGGGACGCCGAGGATCGCCGTGTCCGCGAGCGCGGCGCGCAGCCGGCGCAGCGCGGCGACCCGGTCGGGGCCGTACGCGATGACCTTGGACAGCATCGGGTCGTACAGGCTGCCGACCTCGCCGCCCGCGACGAGCCCGGAGTCCGTGCGCACGCCGTCGCCCTGCGGTTCGTGCAGGGCGAGCACGGTGCCGCCGGACGGCAGGAAGCCGCGCGAGGGGTCCTCGGCGCAGATCCGGGCCTCGATCGCGTGCCCGGTGAGCGTGATGTCCGCCTGCTCGTGCGCCAGCCGTTCGCCCGCCGCGACCCGCAGCTGCCACTCGACCAGGTCCAGGCCGGTGATCAGCTCGGTGACCGGGTGCTCGACCTGGAGGCGGGTGTTCATCTCCATGAAGTAGTACGAGGCGGGGTCGTTGCCCGGGACGATGAACTCCACGGTGCCCGCGCCGACGTAGCCGCAGGAGCGGGCCGCCTGGACGGCCGCCTCGCCCATCGCCGCCCGGGTCTCCTCGTCGAGCAGGACCGACGGCGCCTCCTCGATGATCTTCTGGTGGCGGCGCTGGAGCGAGCACTCGCGCTCGCCGAGGTGGACCACGTTTCCGTGGGTGTCGGCCAGCACCTGGATCTCGATGTGCCGGGGCCGGTCGATCCACCGCTCCACGAGCAGGGTGTCGTCGCCGAACGAGGCCCGCGCCTCGCGCCGGGCGGCGGCGATCTCGTCCGCGAGCAGCGCCGCGTCGCGCACCAGCCGCATGCCCTTGCCGCCGCCGCCCGCCGAGGGCTTCAGCAGCACCGGGGTGCCGATCTCCCGGGCCGCGTCGACGAGTTGGTCATCGGTGAGCCCGGTCCCCGAGGAGCCCGGCACCACCGGGACCCCGGCCGCCGAGACGGTTTCCTTGGCCCGGATCTTGTCGCCCATCAGCGCGATGGCGTCGGCGGGCGGGCCGATGAAGGCAAGCCCCGCCTCCGCGCAGGACCGGGCGAAGCCGGCGTTCTCGGCGAGGAAGCCGTAGCCGGGGTGGACGGCCTGCGCGCCGGTGCGGCGGGCCGCGTCCAGCAGTGCGGGCACGTTCAGATAGCTGAGCGCGGCGGGCGCGGGACCGATCCGTACCGCCGTGTCGGCCTCGCGCACGTGCCGGGCGTCCGCGTCCGCGTCGCTGAACACGGCGACCGAGCGGACGCCGAGCTCCCGCAGCGTGCGGATGACCCGTACCGCGATCTCGCCCCGGTTGGCGACGAGAACGGTGTCGAACATCGTCATCTGTTCCTCACATCCGGAAGACGCCGAAGCCGGGCGCCGCAGGGTCCTTCTGGGGGAGCGGGGCGTTGGCGCACGCGGTCAGCGCGAGCCCCAGCACCTGCCGGGTCTCCATCGGGTCGATCACGCCGTCGTCCCAGAGCCGGGCGGTGGCGTAGTAGGCGTTGCCCTGGGTCTCGTACTGTTCGCGGATCGGGGCCTTGAACGCCTCCTCGTCCGCCGTGCTCCAGTCGTCGCCGAGCTGGTCGCGTTTGACCGTCGCGAGGACGGACGCGGCCTGCTCGCCGCCCATGACGGAGATCTTCGCGTTGGGCCACATCCACAGGAAGCGGGGGGAGTAGGCCCGGCCGCACATGGAGTAGTTGCCCGCGCCGTACGACCCGCCGACCACCACCGTCAGCTTGGGGACGCGGGTGCAGGCCACAGCCGTCACCATCTTGGCGCCGTGCTTGGCGATGCCGCCCGCCTCGTAGTCGCGGCCGACCATGAAGCCCGAGATGTTCTGGAGGAAGACCAGCGGGATGCCGCGCTGGTCGCACAGCTCGATGAAGTGGGCGCCTTTCTGGGCGGACTCGGAGAACAGGATGCCGTTGTTGGCGACGATCCCGACCGGGTGGCCGTGGATGTGCGCGAAGCCGGTGACCAGCGTCGTGCCGTACTCCGCCTTGAACTCGGCGAACCGCGAGCCGTCCACCACCCGCGCGATCACCTCGCGCACGTCGTACGGGGTCCGGGAGTCGACCGGGACCGCCCCGTACAGTCCGGCGGGGTCCGCCTTCGGCTCCTCGACCGGGCGCACCGTCCAGGGCAGCGCCCCGCGCTCCGGCAGGGTGGCGACGATGTTCCGCACGATCCGCAGCGCGTGCGCGTCGTCCTCGGCGAGGTGGTCGGTCACGCCGGACGTGCGGGAGTGCACCTCGCCGCCGCCCAGCTCCTCCGCCGTCACGACCTCGCCGGTCGCCGCCTTCACCAACGGCGGACCGCCCAGGAAGATCGTGCCCTGGTTGCGGACGATCACCGCCTCGTCGCTCATGGCGGGGACGTACGCCCCGCCCGCCGTGCACGAGCCCATGACGGCGGCGATCTGCGGAATGCCCGCCCCGGACATCCGGGCCTGGTTGTAGAAGATCCGCCCGAAGTGCTCGCGGTCCGGGAAGACCTCGTCCTGCATCGGCAGGAAGGCGCCGCCCGAGTCGACCAGGTACAGGCAGGGGAGCCGGTTCTCCAGCGCCACCTCCTGGGCCCGCAGGTGCTTCTTCACGGTCATCGGGTAGTACGTGCCGCCCTTGACGGTCGCGTCGTTGGCGACGATCACGCACTCCCGGCCGCCGACCCGGCCGATGCCCGCGATGACCCCGGCCGCCGGGGCGGCGCCGCCGTACAGCCCCTCGGCCGCCAGCGGGGCCAGCTCCAGGAACGGGGAGCCCGGATCGAGCAGGGTGTCCACCCGGTCCCTGGGCAGCAGCTTGCCGCGCGCCACATGCCGTGCGCGGGCCCTCTCACCCCCGCCCAGTCTGGCCGTGGCGAGCCGCCCTCGCAGCTCGTCGGCGAGCGCGTGATGTGCCGCCTCGTTGGCCTGCCATGCCTCGGAGGCGGGATCGGCCGCGCTCGCCAGCACCGGTGCCTGCTGCATCGTGTCGAGCCCCCTTGCCCGTACCGCAGTGGTCGCGGTCGCCACCCGGCGGTCGCCGTCGGGTGCGGTCCGGCGGTGGTGTCGCCGGGGCCGCCCCCGTCGGACCGAGTCCCGTCGGGTCGCGATGGTTAATGAGCGTTAACGTCTCTCGGTTTCAGGTTAACGATCGCTAACAGCGTTGTCTAGAATGAATTCCCATGAGCACCCATGCCGCCGCCCGCGTCGCGGCCCCCACCCGCCGCGAGCAGATCCTCAAGGAGGCCGCCCGGCTCTTCGCCGAGCGCGGCTTCCACGGCGTCGGCGTCGACGAGATAGGCGCCGCGGTCGGCATCAGCGGCCCCGGTCTCTACCGGCACTTCCCCGGCAAGGACGCGATGCTCGCCGAACTGCTGGTCGGCATCAGCGAGCGGCTCCTCGCGGGCGGGCGGCTGCGCGTGTCGGAGGACGCCGCCCGCGCGGACGGCTCGCCGCAGGCCCTGCTGGACGCGCTCATCGAGGGGCACATCGACTTCGCCCTCGACGACCGCCCCCTGATCACTCTCCACGACCGCGAGCTGGACCGCCTCCGGGACGCCGACCGCAAGCAGGTCCGCCGGCTCCAGCGGGAGTACGTCGAGGTGTGGGTGGAGGTGGTCCGCGAGCTGTACCCGGACCTGCCCGAACACGAGGCGAGGGCCGCCGTCCACGCCGTCTTCGGACTGCTGAACTCGACCCCGCACCTGGCCCGCCCCGGCGCGCAGCCGGACCGCGCGGGCACGGCCGCCCTGCTGCACCGGCTGGCGCGCGGCGCCTTCGCGGCGGCGGCCCGCCGGTAGCGCCTCCGCGGCGCCGGTGCCACCTCGCGGTTCCGGTGGCGCGCCCGGTCCGGCGGTACGCCGGTGGGGCGTTCGGGCGAGGGCGGGGCCCGGGAGGGGCGGTCCCGGGCGGGGCGTTCCGGGAGGGGGCCGGCCCGTCCGTGCATGCGTGAATTACTCCGGGCGAGGGACGGCGTCCCTTCCTGTATTCCTTTTCCTTTTCCTCGGCGGGGGCTGTCGGTCGGGGTGTCGCGGTGTTCCCCGGGCATATGGTTTGAGCTGACCCGCCACGCCCGATGGGGAATGTGAATGAAAGCATGTCAGGTTTCGGTCGTTGTCCCCTGCTTCAATGAGGACGAGGTGATCGAGGCATTTCACCGCACGCTGGTCTCCGCCCTCGAACCGACAAGGCGTACCTTCGAGATCTGTTATGTCGACGACGGCAGCAGCGACCGGACCAGAAACAGGATCGGTTCCTTCGCCACCGCGGACCGTCGGGTCCGCTACACCTCCTTCAGCCGTAATTTCGGCAAGGAGGCCGCCATGCTCGCGGGGCTGCGCATGTCCCGCGGGGAATCCGTCGTCCTCATGGACGCCGACCTCCAGCACCCGCCCGAACTGCTGCCCCGCATGCTGGAGCTGCGGCGGTGCGGCTACGACCAGGTCGTCGCGAGACGGGACCGCACGGGCGAGGGCGCCGTGCGCACCTTCCTCAGCACCGCCTACTACCGGGCCATGGGCCGGTGCATGGACGTCGAGGTCGTCGACGGCGAGGGCGACTTCCGGCTGCTGTCGCGCGACGCCGTGGACGCCGTGCTCGCGATGCCCGAGACGAACCGGTTCTCCAAGGGGATCTTCTCCTGGATCGGATTCGACACCGTCAGCTTCACCTACCAGAACATCCAGCGTGCGGCGGGACGTTCGAAGTGGGGCGGCAGACGGCTGTTCAACTACGGGATCGACGGACTGATCTCCTTCAACAGTCGCCCCCTGCGCCTCGCCATCCACATGGGCCTCGCGCTCGCGCTCACGGCGCTGGGATACGCCCTGTGGATCATCACCGAAGCGGCGCTGCACGGCGTCGGCGTTCCCGGTTACACCACCCTGCTGACCGCCGTCGTCGCACTTGGCGGAATCCAGCTCGCGACGCTCGGCATCATCGGCGAATACGTGGGGCGCATCTACTGCGAGACGAAACACCGCCCGCATTATGTCGTCCGTGAAACGAACGAATCACCGAAAACAACAGCGGCCGGTATTCATGAGCCGAGTCGCATTCGGGAGCCGAACCGTACGGAACCGCCCGGGCCCACGGCGAGGCGGCCGCGTCCGAGACCCGTCGGGGCGACCGCGATCGGTGCATCCAGATTCCGTACCGTGCGTCAGTTCATCATTTTCGCGGCGATCGGAATCATTAATACGGCGGTATACCTGGCGGTGTACGTCACGCTGAACACCTGGATCCCTTATCTGGCCTCGCACGTCATCGGCTACACGGTGAGTGTCCTGGGCTCGTTCCTGCTCAACTCGTACCTCACCTGCCGCACGAGGCCGACCTGGCAGGCGCTCTTCCGGTATCCGCTGTCGAGCATCGTCAACCTCGTGCTCACCGGCGTGCTGCTCTATCTCGGCGTGAGCCGACTGGGCCTGGGCAAGAACGTCGCCGCTCTGGCCGCCGGGATCATCGCCACCCCCTGCTCCTTCCTGCTCGCCCGCTGGGCCATCGACTCCGGCGCCGACCGGACCCGGCGGCGCGCCGCCCTGGCCGGGAGCAGCACCGGCAACACCGGCCCCTGACCGCCGATCCCCGACCCCTGGCGCCCGGTCCCTCTCCCCGAACCGTCTGCCTCCCCGCATCGCCCGAGCGCCCGCCCCCCGACGCGCACCCTCCGCCCGACTTCCCCCGACGCACGACGCGAGCACCGTACGGAAGGCACCAGCACGCATGACCGCGGAAACGCCGAAGACGACCGACGACCGGCGGAAGGACGACCGACCGGGAGACGAGGGAACGCCCGGCCCGGACGACGACACGGGCGCGGACGCGGGCACGGGCCGCGGCTCCGGTTCCCCTTCCGCGCGGCGGCGCGCGACGGCCGGGACGGTGGCGCTCACCCTGGTGCCGCTCGCCCTGCTCGGCGCGGCGTTCTGGATCGGCCGCCTGGTCCGCCCCGGAGCGGACGACTGGTGCTTCCTCCCGGTGATCCGCGACGAGGGCGCCTCCGGCATGATCGCGAAGTTCTACCTCCACGACAACGGACGTCTCGCCAACGCGCTCATGGTCATCGCGTACGGGGCCTTCGGCGTCGCCGGGCACCAGTGGTTCGCCCCGGTGAGCGGGATCGTCATGCTGGGCATCCTCTGGGCGCTGATCGCCTCGGCGCTCGGCAGGGCCCGGCTCACCGCGCCGCGCGGACTCGCGCTGCTCGTGGCGGCGACGACGGCAGTGATCTTCTTCCTGGCGACGCCGAACCCGTACAAGACGTTCTACTGGCCCGCCTCCTCGGTCTCCCACACCATGGCACCGGTTCTGGCCTGCCTCGCCGTCATCCCGCTGCTGCGCGCCCGCACCCGCCGCGGCTGGGCCCTCGCGCTGGGCGCCGCGCTGGTGACCGGGGTCTTCATCGGCACGCTGTCGGAGGAGACGGCGGTCGTCGCCCTCGTGCTGCTCGTCACCGGCCTGCTGCTCAGCCACTGGGCGGTCCCCGGGCCCGACCGGACCCGGGCCCGCGTCTGGTGCGGGGTCGCCTTCGCCGGAGTCGTGGCCGGGGCGGCCATCCTGTACCTGTCACCGGGGGCCCGCACCCGGCGCGAGCGGTTCGGCGCCGACTCCACGTCCATGTTCGGCCCGGACGCCCTGCTCGCGGCGGGGCGCGGGTTCGGACAGATCCTGGGGACCGTCCTCACCACCTGGCAGTACCTGGGGGCGGTCGCGGTCGGCGTCCTGCTGGGGCTGCTGGTGCGTCGCGAGGGGGAACGCCGAGACGGGCGACGCCACGAGGGGCCGCGCAGCCGCGGCGACGGGAGCCGACCGGACGGGCCATTGGTCCGCCGTCCCCTGCTTCCCCTCCTCGCCGGATTTCTCGCGTTCCTGGTCTCGGGATACCTGTGCACCGTCGTCGCCTACCCCGCCTTCGGGACGAGCGTGGCCATCGCGCCGCGTATCTGGGGCGACTTCCTGCTGCTGTACGTGCTGCTCCTGGTCTGCGTCGGAGCCCTGCTGGGACGGGCCCTGCGTGCCCGCCGTCCGGGGACGCGCACGGTGACGGCCCTGGCCGTCGGCGCCGCGGCGGTGTGCGTGCTGACCTGCGTCGGGCTCGCCGTGCCGTTGTTCCGGCTCGAACAACAGATGGACGTGCGGGCCCAGCGCTGGGATCGCCAGGACCGCTTTCTCAGGGACGGGGCGGCGCGCGGGGCCCAGGTGCTCCCGTACACGCCCGTGTCCGTCGCCGCGATGGGGGAGCCGTTCGGCGACCACGGCAAGCGGCTGTGGCCGGGACAGTGCGTCGCCCGCTACTACCACCTGAAGAAGATCACGTACTCGACGCGGCTGCCCTGAGCGGGCACGCGACGGCCACATGACGACCACGGTCGGATCAAGATCCGGGCACACTGTGCACACCTGACGGCACAATGGGTTCATGCCGATACCCAGCCGGGCCGCCCTGGTCGACCACCTCGTGCGTACGCGCATCGCCGGAAACGTGGCCACACCGCGCGACAACAACCTCTCCCACTACCGCAAGCTCGCCAACGGCGACCGCCACTACTGGCTGGGTCTGGAGCTCGGGGACCGGTGGCGCGACGAGCAGGACGTGCTGGCGGTGATGGCCGAGCGCTGCGGGGTCAACGACGACCCGGAGCACCGGTTCGGGCAGGACACCATCGACCCGGAGCTGACCGTCGACGCCCTGGAGCGGATGGCCGCGCGGCTGCGGAAGGCGGCGGCGGGTGCGGAGCGGGTGCTGTTCGCGACCGGGCACCCGGGCGGTCTGCTCGACGTGCACCGGCAGACCGCGCAGGCGCTGCGGGCCGCCGGCTGCGAGATCGTGCGGATTCCGTCGGGGCTGGTGGCCGACGAGGGCATGGTGTTCCAGTTCGCGGACGTCGCGGTGCAGGAACGCGGGGCGACGCTCTGGCACACCCACTCGCCCGCCCCGATGGCGGCGATCCTGGACGGCCTGGAACGGGAGGGCCGCCCGCTGCCGGACCTGGTGGTCGCCGACCACGGCTGGGCGGGGTGCGCGGCGCAGCGCGGGCTGGATGCGGTGGGCTACGCGGACTGCAACGACCCGGCGCTGTTCCTCGGCGAGGCGGAGGGCACCCTCCAGGTGGCCGTCCCCCTGGACGACCACGTGCTCGACCCGCGTTTCTACGACCCGTTGACGGACTACCTGCTGGGTGCGGCCGGGCTGCTCTGAGGACCGGCGGCCCGCACGGCCCGGCCGTTCGGCGTCCGGCTGTTCACGGTCCGGCTGTTCACGGTCCGACCGGTCGCGGTCCGGCCGCTCGTCGTTCCGTCGCCCGCCGTCCGGCCGCCCCGGCACCGGGCGCTGCGGGGGCGGCCGGACGGCGGGACCGTGCGGGCGGGACGCCGGTCAGTCGGCCGTCCGGCGCAGGACCAGGCTGACGAAGCCGAAGGAGTCCCGGTAGACGCGCAGCCATTCGGAGCGCCGGGTGCCGGCGGTTTCGAGCACCTGCCGGCTCTCCGGGTCGGCCGGGTTGTCCAGGGCCCACGACGCCAGCGTGCCCCAGCACGCCCACTCGTAGGCGTCCAGTTCGGCGCGGGTGCTGACGTGGCCGTGCACGGGCGTCCACCCGGCGGCGACGACCCGGTCCACCGTGGTCGCCAGGTCGGCGAAGTCGCCGAGCATCTCCACGGCCTCGGGGGAGGGCTCGCGTTCCCAGAACCCGTCGCCGATCAGCACCCGGCCACCGGGGGCCAGGTGTTCGCGTGCCGCCGCGAGCGTGGGCAGCAGCCCGCCGAAGGCGTGGGCGGCCCCGACACTGAGCACCAGGTCGAAGCCGTGCGGGGAGGAGAACTCCTCGGCGCCGCAGTGGTGGAGCACCAGACGTTCCTCGATGCCGCGCCCGCATGCGTTCCGGCGGGCGAGTGCCAGCGCGTCCTCGGACACGTCGACGCCCTCCGCACGCAGCCGGGGACGCGTGTCCAGGGCGCGCAGGAGCCATTCCCCGCCGCCGCAGCCGAGGTCGAGCACGCGCTCGTCGCCGCGCGGCAGCCCGTGGTCCAGCAGATGCCGTACCGATTCGTCGCCGAGCGGGGCCTTGATCGGGTGGTGGGTGTGGGCGATCCCGGAGAGCTGTTCATGATTCATCGCCGCAGCGTCTCAGCGCGGTTCCGGTCGCGCATCCGGATTTCGCCCTCTCCCGGTGACGGGGAAGCACCCGGGGCCGCCCGCCCCGACCCGCCACGGGCGGATGGCTCCGACACGGTGCGGGCGGGGCGGGGCGGTGCTGCCGTCAGGTCCGGGGGACGCGGACCACGCCCTCCTGGATGACACTGATTGCCAGCCGGCCGTCCTGCGTGTGGATGCGGGCCTGCCCGAGCCCGCGCCCGCCGGACGCGGACGGCGACTCCTGGTCGTACAGCAGCCATTCGTCGGCACGGAAAGGCCGGTGGAACCACATGGCGTGGTCCAGGCTGGCCCCGACCACGTCGCCGATCGCCCAGCCCCCGCGCCCGTGGGCGAGCAGCACCGAGTCGAGCAGTGTCATGTCGGAGACGTACGTCGCCATGCAGACGTGCAGCAGCGGGTCGTCCGCGAGCTTGCCGTTGGTGCGGAACCACACCTGGGACCGGGGCTCGCGCGGCTCGCCCGCCGTGGCGAACGGCGGCGCGTCCACGTACCGCAGGTCGACGGCGGCGCGCGCCTCGATCAGCCGGTCCACGATCTGCGGATCGCTGAAGCGGTCCGCGTACCGGGGCAGCATCTGGGCGGCCGTCGGCAGTGTCTCCGGGTCCGGGGCGGGCGGCATGTCCGCCTGGTGCTCCAGGCCCTCCTCGTACGTCTGGAACGACGCCGACAGGTGGAAGATCGGCTGCCCGTGCTGGACGGCGACGACCCGGCGGGTGGTGAAGGACCGCCCGTCCCGGATGCGGTCGACGCTGTAGACGATCGGCGCGCCCGGGTCGCCCGCGCGCAGGAAGTACGCGTGCAGCGAGTGGGCGGTGCGCTCGGCGGGGACGGTACGCCCGGCGGCCACCAGGGCCTGGGCCGCGACCTGGCCGCCGAAGACCCGGGGGATGACCGCCGAACGGCTGGTGCCCCGGAAGATGTCCTGCTCGATCCGCTCCAGGTCGAGCAGATCGAGCAGGGAGTCGAGTGCCGTGCTCATGGGAAGGACGTGGCCGCTCTACAGGCCCATGGACTTGGCGATGATCGACTTCATGACCTCGCTGGTGCCGCCGTAGATGCGGTTGACCCGGTTGTCCGCGTAGAGACGGGCGATCGGGTACTCGTTCATGTAGCCGTAGCCGCCGTGCAGCTGGAGGCAGCGGTCGATCACGCGGTGCGCGACCTCGGTGCAGAACAGCTTGGCGGACGCGGCCTCGGCGGCGGTCAGCTCACCCGCGTCGAGGGCCTCCAGCGTGCGGTCGGCGACGGCCTCGGCGGCGTCCACCTCGGCCTGGCAGGCCGCCAGCTCGAACTTGGTGTTCTGGAAGGACGCGACGGTCTTGCCGAAGACCGTACGGTCCTGGACGTACTGCTTGGCGAACGCCACCGCGGCCTTGGCCTGCGCGTACGCACCGAAGGCGATTCCCCAGCGCTCGGACGGCAGGTTCTGGCCGAGGTAGTGGAAGCCCTTGTTCTCCTCGCCGAGCAGGTCCGCGACGGGCACCTTCACGTCGACGAACGCCAGCTCGGCGGTGTCGGACGTGCGCAGGCCGAGCTTGTCGAGCTTGCGGCCTATCGAGTAGCCCTCGGACGTGGTGTCGACGGCGAACAGCGAGATGCCGAAACGGCGGTCCTCGGCGGTCGGCGCGGACGTGCGGGCGCAGACGATGACGCGGTCGGCGTGGACGCCGCCCGTGATGAAGGTCTTGGAACCGTTGAGCACGTAGTGCGTGCCGTCGTCCGAGAGCTTGGCGGTGGTCTTCATCCCCGCCAGGTCGGAGCCGGTGCCCGGCTCGGTCATCGCGAGCGCCCACATCTCCTCGCCGGAGACGAACTTCGGCAGGTAGCGCTTCTTCTGCTCCTCGGTGGCGAGCATCTTGATGTACGGAAGAGCCAGCAGCACGTGCACGCCCGACCCACCGAAGGTGACGCCCACGCGGGCGGTCTCCTCGTACTGGATGGCCTCGAACTTGTGCGTCTCCAGGCCGGCGCCGCCGAACTCCTCGGGCACGTTGATGCCGAACAGACCCAGCTCGGCGAGCTTGCCGTAGAGCTCGCGCGGGACGATGCCCTGCTGGAACCACTCGTCGTAGTGCGGGACGACTTCGGCCTCGATGAAGGCGCGGATGGTCTCCCGGAACGCCTCGTGGTCCTCGTTGAATACCGTACGGCGCACGGGTGTCTCCTTGGTCGACTTCGGACGGCTGCGAGCCGGGATCCCGGACCCGGGAAACGGGCTTCGGCCGGGTCGGCTAAGCGCTTGCTCAGATGATGTCAGAAGTTACCCGGCGGTCACCGCTGCTGTCCAGGGTCGCCCGCCCGGGGTGACGAGCGGCACGCGCCCGCCCTCCCGGCCCACGGCGTGCGCGGGCCGGGAGGGCGTACGGGCTCCCTCCGGTCGGCGCTACCGGAGGGAGCCCGCGCGAAGCGTTCCCCTTCGTCCCCTTGCTTCCGCCCCCTCGGGCTTCCGGGCTACTGCGGCTGGAAGGACCGGATCTGGTAGTCCCCCTGAAGGTTGCCGCCCTTGCCGGCGGCCGTGGAACCGACGCGGCCGTTGTAGTTGGTCTTCGTGTAGTACTGCACACGATGTCCCGTCGAGTTCCACACGGAGCGGACGTTCTGGCCGCGTTGGATGAAGGAGCAGTCGTCGGCGGTGTTCGCCCGCTTCTTGTCCGACCACTGACAGCGCGTTCCTCCGCCGTTCCAGTCGCTGTAGATGCAGAAGTACCCGGCGCTGCAGTTGTATGCGGCGGCCGCGGGTGCGGCTGTGGCTCCGGAGGGCGTGGCGGACGCCGTCCCGATGCCCGAGGCGGCGGGGCCGGTGGCGAGGCCGAGAGCCATGGCGATCGAGGTGACGGCGAGCGCGGTGAAGCGGTTCATGACGGAAACCTCTCTCTGACGGTGATCGGGACCAGCCCCCGATCACCGGCAGCCTGGCACGGCCGTGACCTGCGCAGACAGGCGCGGACGTGGGGCGCTCGAAGCGGCTCCGGATGCGCGTGGTGCCCCGCCGCGCACCGGCGTGAGCCCGTGGGCCGGGCCCGGCCCCGGTGGCGCGTCCGTGACCCGGGGTCGGAGTGGAAGCGTTCGGGACCCCGGGGTCGCGGACGGGGCGGGTCGTGCGCGTTCCGGCGGTCGTGCGCGTTCCGGCGGGTCGTGCGGGCTCCGTTCAGCCGTCGTCGCGATGCCACGAGGTCAGCAGGACGCCGTGTTCGTCCCAGGTCTCCTCCTCGCGGAGGGAAGCGGGAGCGCCGTCGAAGAATTTCCGGCAGCCCAGGGCCCCGTTGGGGTGCCACTCCCTGAACTCGCCCACGGCGCGTCCGGCCCGCGCGACCCCCTCGGAGCGGAGCGTTCCGTCCCGGTACCACTCGCGGGACAGTCCGTCCGGAACTCCGTCGGTGTACTCGTCCAGGCTGATCAGGCACCCGTCCGAGTATTCGGCCAATTCGCCGGTGAGGAGTGCTCCTCGATAGCGGAAGCGCTGATTGCCGTCCATGTCGACGTCCGGGTCGTCCACGTCGATTCGTTGTGCAGAAACCATCGGTGAACCCCGTTCCCGTCTGTCGGCGGCACGTCGGCGGGTCGCCACGACGGGCCATCGTCATGGCAGTTCACCGAACCGGCCGGGATGTTGCCCGGTCCGGCCGGGATGTTGCCCGGACAGCCGAGATGGTGCCCGACCCGGTTCCGGCGTTGCCCGGTCCGTGCGACGGCGCGCACGGTCACACGTGTCTTCCGCGGTCCACGCCAAGCGCACAACCGCCAATGATAGGACTAATTGCGATATCTCTTTCAGCTGGTGTCAAAGCGGGAAAAGGGATGGATGAAGGGCCCGGGGGTTCAGCCGAACGGGCCGAGGCGAGAGGGCGGGACGGTCCCGGCGCAGCCCGGCGGACCAGGCCCCAACGACAGACGTCGCGGACGGTCTCTCACGTACCGCGAACTCGCGGACGACGCAGCACGAACCAGTCGCATCACGTAATCAGTCGCAGCACGAATCAGGGGCCTCTCCCGATGTCCGAACGGGCCCGCGGCGGCATGCCGCGGTCCGCGAGGCGCCCTGTCCCGACCGATCCATGACACACGGAGGTCCCATGCTGGGGGTGGAGCACCCGGAGGCGAGCTGGGTACAGGTGAATCTGTCCCCGCAGCAGCGGTCATGGCCGTGCCTGTACGAATGGCTCACCGGCACCGCGTACGACCTTCTCGACGCGCAGACCGCTCGGGCGTTCTTCTTCATGCACAAGACGCCGGGTCTGAGACTGCGCTTCCAGGCGCCCGGCCCGGCGGGAACGGTCCTGCTCCGGGCCGAACTGCGGCGGCGGCTGAAGGAGTTCGACGGGCTGGCCGGGCCTCCGGTGTGGGTGGTGTACGAACCGGAGGCGCATCTCTTCGGCGGACCGGCGTCCATGCCGTGGGTGCACGAGTTGTTCACCGCCGATTCCCTGGCCTGGCTCGATCACCACGCCCGATGCGGGAGCGGTGGGGAACGGGCCCAGTCGGACTGGCGGTTCTCCCTGGCACTGCTCCGGGAGATGTTCGACGGCCTGCACATCGTCGGCTGGGAGCACCGGGGGGTCTGGGACGCGGTGCGCACGGACACCGGGCGCACCCTGCCCGGCGGGTTGCGGGACGACGCGCTCCGGCAGGCGGCCCGGGGCATCCGCGCCCACTGGGTACGGCCGCGGGGTCGGCTGTCCGACGGCCTGCCCGAGGGGCGGCGCACGTCGCGGGAACTCCACGGCGAGGCGGTGCGCCGGGCGGCGGACCGCTGGCGCACCGGCTACTTCGAGTCCGGTGAGGCGGTGCGCGGACCCCGCCGTGCGGCGGCCCATGCCGTGATCTTCCACTGGAACCGGGGACGGCTCTCGACCGCCCGGCAGAGCCTGATCGCCGAGGCCCTGGCGGACGACGGGGCGGTGGACTGACATGGTCGACATCCGCGTCAACTCCCGTACGGACAGCCGTGGTGGCGTGGCCGGTGCGCGACTGCTGGGCGGTACCGCTCTTGTCCGGGCCTCCGGTGTTCCGTTCCCGACGTGGACGGCCGCGGGCGGATCGGGGCTGTTCGGGCGCGTCGTCGAGCACGCCGACACCGTCGAGCGGCATTCCGTGACGGCCCGGCTGCTGGCCGAGCGGCTGGGACGCGTCGTCCCCGACCCGCGCCTGACGGCCTCCGAGCGCCGTGCGGTGCTGGCGCTGCGACGGCGACTGCACTCCGGCGCGGCGCCCGGCCCCTCGGACTACGGGTTCCTGGTGGGGCTGGCCGCCGTGCCCGCGCAACTCGGCAGGGAGATCGCGGCGTTGTGTCTGGCCGCCGAGTCGGCGCGGGCGACCCGGGGCGAGCTGGAGAGGGCGCTCGACGGCGAGTGGGCGCGGGTCGGCGAGCTGGCCTGGACGCTGGTGTCGGCGAGCCCGGTACTGCGGGAGTTCCTGGAAGCCGCGACACCCGGGCTCGCGGCGGAGGTGACGGCGCGTCTGGCGGCGGGCGAGTCCTGGAGCGGGAAGCGGTTGCGGAAGCGTTCCGCGTATCTGTGGCGGGCCGTGGGACGGGCGGCGGCAAAGACCACACCGCGGGGATGGGTGGGGCAGGTAGCCCCGGTCCCGATCGGCCGCCGGGGGCCGGGGGACGGTGCCGGGGGGCCGCTGGTGCGCGGCGGCGGTGCCGGACGGGGCGGGTCCGGCGGTGGCCTCCTGTCCCGCGGTGCCGTGCTGGAGGCGCTGGCCGCCGACGCGATGGAGAACGTCCACGAACTGCGCACCGGGTCCTGGGCGGTGGACCTGCGCACGGCCGACCCGGCGACCCTGCTCGCGCCCGCCCCCCTGTACCTCACCGAAGGCGGCGGAGCCGGCGGGGGCTCCGGCGGAACGTTGTGCTGCTACGTGCTGGATCCGGGCGACCCGGGACGGCTGCGCAAGGTGACGGTGCGGCGTACCGGGGTGCTGCGCGTACTGCTCACGTCGTTCGCCGAAGGCCCGTGCACCATCGCGGAGTTGGAGGGTGCGTTGCCGACCGCGGCCCCCGGTGTGCTGCGCGCGTTCCTGGCGCATCTGATGGGGTTGGGCGTGCTCCAGCTCTGTCTGGCCCCGCGCCACGAGGCCAGTGCCTGGACTCCGGCGGGCCGGGCGGCCGGAACCGGCCTGCTGCCCCATCCCGTCAGGAGAGCGCGGACGGGCGCGGCGCCGGGCAGGGGAACGGCGGCGGGTACGAGGGCGGCAATGCGGACGGGGACGGGAACAGCCACCGGATCCGGTACGGCCGCCGGCGGCACTGTCCGGTCCGGAACGGGGCGTGGTGACCGCGAGCCGGACAGCTGGTTCCTGGACTCCTACCGCCGCCTGGACGCGCACGTGTCCGACGCGGCAGCCGCCCGCGTCCAGCGTGCGCTGCGCACCGCGCACCGGCTGGCCGAACTGCGCCGCGTCGATCGCGAGGCCACCCCTGGCACGTCGTCGGCATCGGGCACGTCATCGGCTCCGGGTATCGAGGAGCTGGACGAGCGCCCGCGCCCGGTCGGTGAGCTCCTGGCCACTCTGCTGTCACCGGACGCGCCGCTGCCACCCGTGCCGGAGCCCTACCGATACCTGGGATGGCACCCGGCCCGTGTTCCGCGATCCGGGTATGCCCGGCTCCTCGCCCATCTGGCCTCCTGCCGCGACCGCGTGCAGGTCGACGTGGACGATGTCCTCCTGGACGCCCTCGGGGCCCCGTCTGCCGAGGACGTGGTGCCGCCCTGGCCGTTGGACTGCCTGCTGCGCCCGCTGTCCGGGTCGGGACCGGTCGCGGTACTGGAAACGGCATCGCCCGCCGGAATCATCGACGCCCGGTTCACCGAGGCGCTGCGGAACCTGTACGGCGGCTACGACACCGCCGACGCCTACCGGGAATTCCTGGCCGCCGTGGAACGGCGTTCCGGTGTGCGCTTCGTCGAACTGCTGGTTCCGCCGGTCACGGAGCATGCCGCGAACACCATCCGCCGCCCCGCGCTGACCCGCTGGTGGACGGGCGATCCCAACCCGTCCGGGTACTTCGGAATCGGTGATCCCGGTGATCCCGGTGGCCCCGGCGGACCGGGCGGGGTCAGTGGGGCCGCCGGGTTCGGTGTGTCCTGCGGGCTCGGTGACACCGGTGCGTTCGGCGGGTCCGGTGGGTCCGGGCCGCGGTACCTGCCGCTGGACCGCATCACCTTGCGGCGGTCGGGCGGCCGGACCGTCGCCGAGGTGGACGGCGAGCGGGTGCTGCCCGTCTACCACGCCACCCGCAACCCGATGCCGCCGTACGACCGGCTGGTGCGGCTGCTGCTGTCCGCCGGGCACCCCTGGGCGGGGAACGTACTCCGCCTGGACGGTCTCGCCGCCGCATTCCCCGCGTGCGACGATGTCACCCGCACACCGCGGTTGATCGTCGGCACGCATCTGGTCGTCGCCCCGGCCACCTGGCGGGTTCCACGCACCCGTCTGTGGCGGCGGGACGACACGGACCTCGACCGGGTACGGGTGCTCGCCTCGCTCAGACGGTCCGCCGGGATGCCGCGATTCGTCTTCGTACGGCCCGCGTTCGAGGCCAAGCCGGTGCCGGTCGACCTCGAAGCCCTCACCGCGCTGAACGTCGTCGAGCGGACCTGCGCCGCGCTGCCCGGCGACGAGCTGGTCTTCGAGGAGATGCTGCCCGGCCCGGCGGTCGGACCGCGGGGGCCGGTGCTGCGCGACGCACTGCACCGGGGCGAACCGGTGGCCGCCGGACTGGTGCTACGGACCCCCTTCGACAGCACCGCCGACGAGTTGGCGGTGTCCACCGCCGCCGCGCTCACCCATGACGTCCCCGGCCCGTCCGCACCCGGTGCGGGGGCCGCCGGGGCGGTCCACACCCAACAGGAAACACCAAGGAGACAGGAGGAAGCATCATGCCCATCATGGAGCTCACGGACCTCGACACCCTGATCGACGAGCTGGACGAGAGGATCACCGGCGCCGAGCTGCCCGTCGTCGAGGCGGTCGGCAGCGAGCTGTGCTCGATCCTCATCTGCGACTCGACCGTCTGCGAGTCCGTCCTCTGCTGACGGCTCCCTCTCCGGACGACGTCTGTGCACCGTTGAGTTGAACCGGAGCCACCCGGACCCTCCCGGGTGGCTCCCCCGACGAGGAGTCCCGATGCATCAAGGCAGCCAGGCCCCGCCGCACCGTGCGGCACTCGACATCGCCGTCCGACTTCTCGACGACTTCTCCGCGGCCGCGCACGCGACACCGGACCCGGGCATTCCCGTACTGGCCCATCTGGTCGCGGAGGTGCGCGCCCGCCCGGTGACGGAACCGTGCGGCACGGCCACGGAAGCAGCAGGCCCGGCAGCGAAAGGGCGCGGCCCGGTGGAGGGGGCGCTCGACCGCGTGGCGGTGCGGGCACCGGGCCCCGCGACGGAGAGATCCGGCCCCGCAGGGGCGGGGGCGGCCGATCCCGAGGCCGTGGCGAGCGCCGGACGCGCGGTGGCTGCGTGGGCACGGAACATCGGTCGTGGAGCCTGCCATTCCGGCCTGTACGACGGAGGGCTGGCCGGGACCCTCGTCGGTCTGCGGCTCGGCGCCCGCCTCCACCCGCCGCTGCATCGCGCCGCCGACCGGCTGCGCAACCACCTGCTGGACCGGGCCTGGGCCCGCCCCTGGCGGTCGGTCGACGTCGGCCTGTCCGACTACGACCTGATCAGCGGGCCGTCCGGCACGATGCTGGCACTCTGTGTCGGCGTCACCCAGCCGAAGCGCAGCCAACTCCTGCCGTTCACCGCCCACATGGCGGAGCTGTGCGACAGTGGCGACCTGCGCCGGCTGCGCACCGGCCGGTACGCCGGGCACCCGTATCCGGACTGGTTGCAGGGCAAGGTCAACACGGGCATGGGCCACGGCGTCGCCGGACTCGTCACCGCGCTCACCGCCGCGGTCCGCCGCGTCGGTCCGTGGCCGGAGCTGCTGGACGCGCTGCGCTGCGCCACCCGCTGGCTGATGCGGCAGTCCTTCGACGACGACCGGTCCATCCGGAGCTGGGACGGCGCCGGGCTCGACGGCCCGCCTCCGGCCGGGGCGCGGCCCCGCCAGGCATGGTGCTACGGCACCCCCGGCGTCGCCTGGGCCCTGTGGGACGCGGCCGACGCCCTGGGCGACCGGTCGGCGGCCGATTGGGCGGCGACCGCGTTCACGACCCTTGCGGAACGGTACGACGAGGAGTTCCACCTCTTCGGCGAGCCACTGACCGACCGGCTCGGGCTCTGCCACGGTGCCGCGGGCGTGCTGGCCGTGGCGGACGCGTTCCACCGGCACGCCCGCCTCCCGGCCGCGGCGGCACTCCGCGACCGCCTGGCCGGACACCTGGGCCGACGGCTTCCCGCCGCCCTCGCCGCCGGTGAACCGGGCACCGGTCTGCTCGTCGGGGCCCCGGGGGCCCTGAGTGCCCTGCTCACCGCCGCCCACGACGTCCCGCGCGACTGGCTGCCCTGCCTCGGTCTGCGGTAGTCGGCACACCCGTCCGAGAAGGCCGCCGTCGGGCAGGCCCTGCCCGACACGTCCCCCAGCTCCTGGGACATGACGATCCCCGCCTGCTGGGCGTGGTCCGCGTTCGATGCCCGCCGCCCGAACACCGTGCACTCGGCCCAGGGTGCCGGTGGCCCCGGCTACGCGTTCCCGGCCGCCCTCGGCGCGGCCGAGGCGACCGAACTCGCCCGCCCGGAATTCGTCGCCCCCGCCGGAGCGTTCGGTGTCCCCGCCGTCCGCACGGCCCCCGGAGCGGCCCGTCGGCGACTTGACGAAGTCCCTTGCGGCGCCCGGACCTTCGGTGGTCGTGCTGCCCGCCGCGCTGCGGATGTTCGAGCCGACGCCCCCGTGGGCGGCCCGGCCGTTCCCGGGTGCCGGTATCGCGGGCTTCGGCGCCTCGGGACTCCTGTCCGGGCGCCGGGGCCGGAATGCTTCAGCTCCCGGTGACCGCCGCCGCGACGCCCACGGTCTTCTCGATGGTCTCCAGCCGGGCCAGTCGGCCCCGGAGGAACTCCTCCTGCTGATCCGCGGTCAATGAGCCCGGAAGATCCTTGGCCGCGGGCATCAGGTCGGGGATCGTCCGGAAGACGGCGCCTGCCGCGACACCGTGGCCCCGCATCCGGGCCCAGTACAGCGACTTGCCGACGGTGTGCAGCGGCACGGTCATCTCCGTACGGGGCCTCTTCGAGGCCCGCAGCCTCAGGTCCTCGCGCCCCAGCGCGCGGGAACCGACGTCCCCCAGCCGCTGGAGCACCTCCAGGGCCGCGTACAACTGCCCGCAGAGATGGGCGTCGGTCGGCCGGTCGTCCGGCATGGTCTCTCCCCGTTCGTCGACGGAAGGCATCCCTACCCGGGAGGGCCGAGCGGGGAACGCGGGTACGCGGTGTACAACCATTGCGTCCGTCAGCAGTCATCAGTGTCAGGTGTGCCGCGGCACACCGTACGAAGTCATCCAGGGGGAAAAGTCGCATGAATCATCCCAGGCCGTTACGAATACGGCGAACCGTCTGTGCGTCACGAATGGGTCGAGTATCGCGAACAGTGCGAATGACGCGAACGGGGCGGGTGGACGGGACGGTTCGCGCCGTCCGGATGTCCGGCCGCTCCCGTCGTCTCGGCTCCGTGCTCGCCGCCGTGCTCGCCGCGGGTGCGCTCGCGCCGGTGGCGTTCGCCGCGACCCCCGCCGCCGCGGCCGCGCCGACGGTGACCTGCACGTCCGGCAAGGCGGGGCTGGCCGCCAAGCTGTCGAAGGACATCACCGCCGCCCTCAAGGGGCGGAAGTCGACCGCGGCGGTGGCGCTCTACGACCGGACGACAAAGACGAACTGCTCCCTGCGGGCGACGACGAAGTACGACTCGGCCAGCGTCGTGAAGGCCACCGTGCTGGCGACGCTGCTCTGGGACAACAAGAAGCACAACCGCTACCTCACCCAGCGCGAGATCAACCTCGCCACGGCCATGATCACCAAGTCCGACAACGATGCGACCACCGCCCTGTGGAAGCAGCTCGGGGTGGCCAAGGTCGAGGGGTTCCTCAAGGCCGCGGGGATGACGCACACCGTGCCCGGCTCGGGCGGCTACTGGGGGCTGACCCAGATCACCGCCCAGGACGAGTTGCGGCTGCTGACCCTGCTCACCGCCAAGAACTCCGTGCTCAGCGACAACTCGCGGACGTATGAGCTGGGGCTGATGCGCAAGGTGGTCTCCTCGCAGCGCTGGGGCACCCCGGCCGGCGCGCCGGTCGGCACGACCGTCCAGGTCAAGAACGGCTGGCTGCCGCGCGCCACCCACGGCTGGCGGGTGCACAGCATCGGCGCCTTCACCGGGCAGGGGCACGACTACGCGATCACCGTGCTCACCCATGACAACAAGGCGATGAACGACGGCATCAACACCGTCCAGGCCATCGCCCGCGCCGTGCACAAGGGCCTCACCCCGGCCGTCGCCGCGAAGAAGACGTCGACCGTCGTCCCGCCCGCCGCGCCGCAGGAAGCGGTGCCCGCGGTGCCGGAGGCCCCTGCCGTGCGGATGCTCACCGCGACGCCGCACGCGTAGCAGCTCGCCACTCGCCGCTCGCCACTCGCCGCTCGTCGCCACCGGGCTTCCCGGTGGCGACGCACGGCCGCAGTGACGGCCGTGACCAGGAGCACCGGCCGGGTGACCGTCCTCGGTACATCCGTCCGTCCGTCCTGCCTGCCCGCCCGCCCGCCCACCTGCCCGCTCGGTCGGGCGGCGGTTCCGGCCAGGACGTGCGCCGTCGCGTGCGCGACCCGGGCGGACGCGTACGCCCGTGCCCGGTCGACCCGCGCAATCGTTCGCATGCGGAGTGGCTGTGCGGGCGGTGTGGGCCGAACGTCGTGGTGCCCTCCTCCGAAGGTCCTGCTTATGTGACAGCGGGATGAAATCCGCTGTCCAGCGCGTTGGTGCCTTGCGACAGAGCAGGCGGAACGGGGAGGCATCGGTGACGGGCGCTAAGGACGCAGGGGACGCGGCGCGGGCTCCGGGATGGGTCCGGCGGCTGAGCGGCTACGCGTGGCGCTACCGACGGAATGTGCTGCTGGCACTCGGGTCGTCGCTCGCCGGCATGGCGGTGATGGCCGTCGTCCCGCTGATCACCAAGGTGATCATCGACGATGTCGTCGGGGACCACACCCGGTCCCTCGCCGTCTGGACCGGGCTCCTCCTGGCCGCCGCCGTGCTGGTGTACGCGGCCACCTACGTCCGCCGCTACTACGGCGGGCGCCTCGCCCTGGACGTGCAGCACGACCTGCGCACCGAGATGTACGGGACGATCACCCGGCTGGACGGAAAGCGGCAGGACGAGTTGTCCACCGGGCAGGTCGTCGGGCGTGCCACCAGCGACCTCCAGCTGATCCAGGGGCTGCTCTTCATGCTCCCGATGACCATCGGGAACGTGCTGCTCTTCATCATCTCCCTGGTGATCATGGCGTGGCTGTCACCGCTGCTCACCCTGGTCGCGGTCGCCGTCGCCCCCGCCCTCTGGTACATCGCCCGCCGCTCCCGCGCCCGGCTCTTCCCCGCCACCTGGTACGCCCAGGGGCAGGCCGCCGCCGTCGCCGGGGTCGTCGACGGGGCCGTCTCCGGGGTCCGGGTCGTCAAGGGGTTCGGGCAGGAGGAGCAGGAGACCGGCAAGCTCCGCGAGGTGGGCCGGAAGCTGTTCGCCGGGCGGCTGCGGGCGATCCGGATGAACTCCCGCTACACCCCCGCCCTCCAGGCCGTCCCCGCGCTCGGCCAGGTCGCCATGCTGGCCCTCGGCGGCTGGCTCGCCACCCGGGGCGAGATCACCCTCGGTACCTTCGTCGCGTTCTCCACCTACCTCGCCCAGCTGGTCGGCCCGGTCCGCATGCTCGCCATGGTGCTCACCGTCGGTCAGCAGGCGCGGGCCGGCGTCGAACGCGTACTGGAACTCATCGACACCGAGCCGACCATGCAGGACGGCACCAAGGAACTGCCCGCCGACGCCCCGGCGAGCGTCGAGTTCGACGACGTGCGGTTCGGCTACGCCGACGGCCGCCCCGTCCTCGACGGGTTCTCGCTGACCATCGAGCCCGGTGAGACCGTCGCCGTCGTCGGCGCGTCCGGCAGCGGAAAGTCCACCGTCTCCCTGCTGCTGCCCCGCTTCTACGACGTGACGCACGGTGCCGTCCTGGTCGGCGGCCACGACGTCCGCGAACTGACCCAGTCGTCCCTGCGGGCCGCCATCGGCCTGGTGCCGGAGGACAGCTTCCTCTTCTCCGACACCGTTCGCGCCAACATCGCCTACGGACTCCCCGACGCCACCCGGGAACAGATCGAGGAGGCGGCCCGGTCCGCCCAGGCCGACCGCTTCATCGCGGAGCTCCCGGACGGCTACGACACCAAGGTCGGCGAGCACGGACTCACCCTCTCCGGCGGTCAGCGCCAGCGCATCGCCCTCGCCCGCGCCATCCTGACCGATCCCCGGCTGCTCCTCCTCGACGACGCCACCTCGGCCGTCGACGCCCGGGTCGAGCACGAGATCCACGAGGCACTGCGGCAGGTGATGGCCGGTCGCACCACGCTGCTGATCGCGCACCGCCGTTCCACCCTCGGGCTCGCCGACCGGATCGCCGTCCTGGAGAACGGGCGGCTCGCCGACATCGGCACGCACCAGGAGCTGGAGGGCCGCAGCGCCCTGTACCGGCGGCTGCTCACCGACCCGGACGAACTGGGCGGAGCCTCGCCCGGACACCGGCCTGCCGGGCCGGACGACACCACCGCCGAGGACGACCGCGCGCTGCGGGAGGAATTCGACGCGGAACTCGACACGGAATTCGACGCCGAGCGCGGGATCAGCCCCCGCCTGTGGGTCCGCAAGGACGAACCGCGCGACACCGGGGCGGCCGGCATGCCCGCGACGCCCGAGCTGCTCGCCCAGGTGGAGGCGCTGCCACCGGCGACCGACACCCCCGACATCGACGAGGCGCGCGCCGTCCGCGCCGAGGGGTCGTACGGGCTGCGCAGGCTGCTGCGCGGCTTCGGGCTGCCGCTCCTGGTGAGTCTGGCGCTGGTCACGGTGGACGCGGGAGCCGGGCTGCTGTTGCCGGTCCTGATCCGGCACGGCATCGACCAGGGCGTCACACAGCTCGCGCTCGGCGCGGTCTGGGCGGCGTCCGCACTCGCCCTGCTGGTCGTGCTCGTGCAGTGGGCGGCCCAGATCGGTGAGACCCGGATGACCGGCCGCACCGGCGAGCGGGTGCTCTACTCGCTGCGGCTGAAGATCTTCGCGCAGCTCCAGCGCCTCGGCCTCGACTACTACGAACGTGAACTGACCGGGCGCATCATGACCCGGATGACGACCGACGTGGACGCGCTGTCGACGTTCCTGCAGACCGGTCTGGTCACGGCCTTCGTCTCCGTCGTCACCTTCTTCGGCATCATGGTCGCGCTGCTCGTCCTCGACGTGCAGCTCGCCCTCGTCGTCTTCGCGACCCTTCCGGCGCTGGTCGTCGGCACCTTCTTCTTCCGCCGCAAGAGCGTCCGGGCGTACGAGCTGGCCCGGGAACGCATCAGCGCCGTCAACGCCGATCTCCAGGAGTCCGTCTCCGGGCTGCGGATCGTGCAGGCGTTCCGCCGCGAGCACGACGGCGCCCGACGGTTCGCGGAGCGCAGCGACCACTACCGCGAGGCCCGGGTCCGCGGCCAGTGGCTGATCTCGGTCTACTTCCCGTTCGTGCAGTTGCTGTCGTCGGTCGCCGCCGCGGCCGTGCTGATCGTCGGCGCCGGTCGTGTCGACAACGGCACCCTCACCGCGGGCGCGCTGGTCGCGTACCTGCTGTACATCGACCTGTTCTTCGCCCCGGTGCAGCAGCTCTCCCAGGTCTTCGACGGCTACCAGCAGGCCACCGTCTCGCTCGGCCGCATCCAGGAGCTGCTGCGCGAACCGACCTCCACCGACGCCCCGGAGGAGCCGCTGGACGTGACCTCGCTGCGCGGCGAGATCGCCTTCGAGGACATGTCCTTCGCCTACGGTTCCCACGAGGGTGCCCAGGACTCCCACGGGGGCGCCCGGGGTTCCCACGAAGGCTCCCACGGCGCCCGCGAGGCCGCCGATGACTCCCTCGCGGGTTCCGACGGCGTCGGGACGGCCGCCGAGGCCGCGCTCAGCGACGTCGACCTGCGGATTCCGGCGGGCCAGACGGTCGCCTTCGTCGGCGAGACGGGGGCCGGGAAGTCCACCCTGGTCAAGCTCGTCGCCCGGTTCTACGACCCCACCGGCGGCCGGGTCACGGTGGACGGCACCGACCTGCGCCGCCTCGACCTCACCGCCTACCGGCACCGGCTCGGCGTCGTGCCGCAGGAGGCGTACCTCTTCGCGGGCACGGTCCGGGACGCGATCGCGTACGGACGGCCCGGGGCCACCGACGCCGAGGTGGAGGCGGCGGCGCGGGCCGTCGGCGCCCACGACATGATCGCCACCCTGGACGGCGGCTACCTCCACGAGGTCGCCGAGCGGGGCCGCAACCTCTCGGCCGGACAGCGCCAGCTGATCGCCCTCGCCCGCGCCGAACTCGTCGACCCCGACATCCTGTTGCTCGACGAGGCGACCGCCTCGCTGGACCTGGCCAGCGAAGCCCTGGTCAACCAGGCGACCGACCGCCTTGCCGGGCGGCGCACCACCCTCGTCGTCGCCCACCGGCTGACCACGGCCGCCCGCTCCGACCGGGTCGTGGTGATGGACCACGGCCGGGTCGTCGAGGACGGCACGCACGCCGAACTGCTCGCCCGGGACGGGCACTACGCAGGGCTGTGGCGCACCTTCATAGGAGAGGACGAGCCCGCGAACGTGTGAGCGTCGGACCCGCCCGGCGGGGAACGGCGCATGGGGCGACGTGCGGAACGGTGCGTGAAGCGAGGCGGGGAACGGCGCATGGGGCGACGTGCGGAACGGTGCGTGAAGCGAGGCGCGGAACGGAACATGGCGCGACGTGCGGGACCGCGTGGGGCGGCGGATGAACCGGTGGACGGGGGACGTCCACCGGTGTCGCGCTCACGCGCCGATGCCGGAGATCCTGCCGGTCTGCAGGTCCGAGCGAACGGTCAGGTACGTGTACGTGGGGTGCTTGCCGGTGCTCCAGGTGAGACGCACGGCGGACCAGGTGTGTCCGGCACCGCTGTCCTTGGGGGTGACCCGGAAGGCGAGCGGGGTGTTCTGCGCGCGGAACACTCCGTCCGCGTGGTTGCGCTTCTCCCAGGAGCTCAGCTCGGAGCGCAGATGAGGGGTCAGGTAGAAGGACCTGAGCGCGGTGGCGAGATTGCCGCCGCCCTCCGCGGACATGGCGTCGATGTAGGCGGCGTAGAAGTGGGCGACCTGCTGGTACGCCGGGGAACCGGTACCGGTGCGCACCGTCGCCGCGGTCGTCCGGGCCTGCGGGGCCGCCGCGGCGGCCGGGACGGCGGCGGTGGCGGTGAGGAGCGCGGTGGCGAGCAGTGCCCCGCCGAGGACGTGTCGGCCACCGTGGCGCTGAGGGGTACGGAATCGGAGCATGGCAGTTCCTGCCTTTCGTGTGGCTCTGCCTTGGTGGAGCCATGCTGTGGCGATTCGGTTGCCCTCGGTGCGGAGCACGCCGTGCGCAACCTCCGGATGGGCTCCTGCGTCGTACGCATGTATGCATATGTAGCGAACAGGGATTCGTGTGTTCGATCGGGCGATGGGGCTGCTGGTGACCAGAGGGACGGGAACGGCCGGGGGAACGGGCGGAGTCGGGGGCGTCACGAGCGCGCCGAGACAGCCGTTGGCGCGGTTCCTCGCGCTGGCGCTGGTGACGGCTCTCGCGCTGGTGCTCACCGGCACCTTCGCGAGCAGGGCCGACGCCGCGGATGCCTGTGCCGGGCGGCTCGCGAAGACGGTCCCGTTCAAGACCGGTGAGCTGCGCGTCTTCAAGAGCCGCGCCTACGCCTGCGCCGTCGCGGTCGCCAAGAAGCCCGGGCCGAGCCGCAAGATGTCCGTGATGATCCAACCGCGCGGCGGCAGCCCCGTCGTGGACAGCGGCAACTTCACCAAGCAGGCAGGTCCGGTGACGGTCCACGCGCTGAACCGGTGCGTCCGGGCCTCGGCCACGATCGCCGGTACGTCCGGTTCCACCGGCTGGATCCTCTGCTGACGGTGCACCAGCGCGTCGCGCGGCGCCGCAGTGCCGTTTCCGGGACGGAACGCTCCACTCCGGGACCGTCCCGCTCCTGGGCGCTCCCGTTCCCGGACCGTCTCGTTCCTGTTGAGCGCCAACAGGGTCTGGCGGCCGACGAATCGCCCCGCTAGGTTCACGGCGACGGTTGTGAATCATGGGGAGGGTGCATGCGCAAGGTGCTCAGAGGAGCCCTGTCGCTCGCGGTGCTCATCGGCACAGTGGGGGCGACCGGGGCGATGGCGGGAACGGCCACCGCCGAGGAACCCGCCGCGATCCGGGCCGCGGCCGGCAGCGACGACAGCACGAGTACGGACATCAAGGACCGTATCCTGGCCATCCCGGGCATGCGTCTCATCGAGGAGAAGCCCTACACGGGCTACCGCTACTTCGTCCTCGAATACACCCAGCCGATCGACCACCGGCACCCGTCCAAGGGGACGTTCCAGCAGCGCCTCACGCTGCTGCACAAGGACACGTCCCGCCCGACGGTCTTCTACACCAGCGGGTACAACGTCTCGACGAACCCCAGCCGTTCGGAGCCCACCCGGATCGTCGACGGCAACCAGGTCTCCCTGGAGTACCGGTTCTTCACCCCGTCCCGCCCGGCACCCGCCGACTGGTCCAAGCTCGACATCCGGCAGGCCGCCGACGACCAGCACCGGATCTTCACCGCGCTGAAGTCGATCTACACCAAGAACTGGCTGACCACCGGCGGCTCCAAGGGCGGCATGACCGCCACGTACTACGAGCGCTTCCACCCCCGGGACATGGACGGGGTCGTTGCCTACGTCGCGCCCAACGACGTGGTGAACAAGGAGGATTCGGCGTACGACGCGTTCTTCGCGCGCGTCGGCACCAAGGAGTGCCGCGACAGGCTGGCCGGGGTGCAGCGCGAGGCGCTGGTCCGCCGCGGCCCGCTGGAGAAGAAGTACCGGGAGTACGCCACCGCGAACGGCTACACCTTCGACACGGTCGGCTCGCTCGACCGGGGTTACGAGGCCGTCGTCATGGACTACGTCTGGTCGTTCTGGCAGTACAGCCTGCTGTCCGACTGCGACACCATTCCCGCCGACGCCAAGTCCGCCTCCGACCAGGCTATATGGGACTCGATCGACTCGATCTCGGGCTTCTCCGCCTACAGCGACCAGGGCCTGGAGAAGTACACCCCGTACTACTACCAGGCGGGAACCCAGCTCGGTTCGCCCAGCATCAAGCAGCCGTGGCTCGGCGGGCTGAGCCGGTACGGGTACCAGCCGCCGCGCAACTTCGTGCCGCGCTCCATCCCGATGAAGTTCGACCCGTCCGCGATGCGCGACGTCGACACCTGGGTGCGGCACCGCGCCACCAACATGCTCTACGTCTACGGGGAGAACGACCCGTGGGGTGCCGAGCGCTTCCGGCTGGGCGCGGGCGCGCGGGACAGCTACGTCATGACCGTGCCGGGCGGCAACCACGGGTCCAGCGTGGCCCAGCTCGCCGAGAACGACCGGGCGACGGCCACCGCCGCCATCCTGCGCTGGGCGGGCGTCGCCCCGGCCGCGGTGCAGCAGGACCCGGCGCAGGCGAAGCCGCTCGCGAAGTTCGACGCCCGGCTCGACACCCGGAACGACGTGATGAACGAGCGCGGGCTGCGCCCGTAACCGGTTCGGCACACGCCCGGCCGCGGACACCGCGGTGCCTCGACGGAGGACGGCGCGTCGTGCCGCGGTTCATGCGGAGGACGGCACGCGGGCCCCGGCCCACGTGCCGTCCGTCGTCCGGCGGCGCTTCTCCGGCGACCCCGGCCCGTTCAGTACCTCAGTCCGTGACCCACCGGGTAGAGGACACGGGCGGGATCGTCCGCGCGCTGGACCGGCACCGGCAGGGTCCCGCGCGGTCGGGCCCGGCCCGCGATCACCCGTGCGGCGGCCCGCAGTTCGACATCGGTCCAGGAGTACGTGGCCACGTTCGCCACGAACCCGGTCCCGGCAAGGTGGGCGACGTCGTACGGGTTGCGGATCGCGATCGTGACGACCGGGACCCCGGTCGCCGCGAGGGCGCTCACCAAGGTCCGCTGGGAGCTCGTCGCCGAGACGTTGTACGTGGCCACGACCACCGCGTCCTTGCCCTGTGCCGCCGCCACCGCCGCGTCGATCTGCGCCCGGGTGGGGGCGGTCCCGGTGGGCAGCGCGGTGGCCACGTGGCCGAGTTCGGTGAAGGCGGCGGCGAGGGTGGTGGTCGGCGGCCCGGTGGTGCCGGACGGGGAGGCCGGGTCGGCGCCGACCACGAGCAGGTTCCGGTGGGAGCGGCGGGAGAGCGGCAGCACCGCACCCTCGTTGGCGAGGAGCGTGGTGGTGCGCTCGGCGATGCGGTCGGCGGCGTCGAGGTGCGCCCGTGTCCCGACGGTGCGGTCCACATCCCGGTGGGTGACGAACGGGTCGTCGAACAAGCCGAGTTTCGCCTTCAGCCGCAGGATGCGCAGGATCGATTCGTCAATCCGCGCCTCGCTGAGCTCGCCGCTCTGCACGGCCTTCAGGACGCCCTGCCAGGCGACATCGAGGTCCGGCGGGTCGAGCAGCTGGTCGACGCCCGCCAGGAGGGCGAGGACCGGAACGCGTGCGTCACCGTACTTCGTCCGCACGCCCTCCATGCCGAGCGCGTCGGTCACCACGACGCCGTCGTAGCCGAGTTCCTCGCGCAGGATGCCGGTGACGATGGGGCGGGACAGCGTCGCCGGCTCCTCGGACGGGTCCAGGGCCGGGACCACGATGTGCGCGGTCATGATCGAGTCGATGCCCGCGGCGATCGCGGCCCGGAACGGCGGTGCGTCGAGCTCCGCCCACTGTTCCCGGGTGTGGCTGATGACCGGCAGGCCGGTGTGGCTGTCGGTGCCGGTGTCGCCGTGGCCCGGGAAGTGCTTGGCGGTCGAGGCGACGCCACCGCTCTGGTAGCCCTTCACCTGGGCTGCGGCCATGGCGGCGACGGATTGCGGGTCGGAGCCGAAGGAGCGCACCCCGATCACCGGGTTGGCCGGGTTGACGTTGACGTCGGCGTCCGGTGCGTAGTTCTGGTTGATGCCCATCGCGGCGAGTTCGGCGCCGGCGATCTGCCCGGCGCGGCGGGCGTCGGCGTGCGAACCGCCCGCGCCCAGGGCCATCGCGCCCGGCATCAGGGTGGCGGGCTCGCCGACCCGGCAGACGATGCCGTGTTCCTGATCGGTGGAGACGAGGAGCGGCAGGGGGGTGGGCCCGGCGAGGCCGGCGCGCTGGATGCCGTTGGACAGGTCGGCGATCTGGTGCGGGTCGCGGGTGTTGTGGGCCCAGGCGAAGTAGATGATCCCGCCCACGTGGTACTTGGCGATCAGCTCGGCGGCGGTGCGGACCCCGATGTCGGCGAGATTGGCGTCGATGTCGGCCTGGTCGGGCTCGGTGGCGGAATGCCCGTACACCCGCATCACGAAGAGCTGCCCGACCTTCTCCTCCAGGCTCATCCGGGAGATGAGCCGCTTGAGGCGTTTGGTGGTGGCGGCCGACAGATGGTGCCCGGTGCCGTGGCCGCCGCTCGCGGATTTCGGTGCGGCCACGGCGCCGGGGGCGACGACCCCGCCGGTGGCGGCGACCACGGCGGAAGCGGCGGTAGCGGTGAGAAGGGTGCGTCTGGAGGTGCGGTGGTGCACGTGAGCTCCTTCGGCCGTGCTCGGGAACGAGGGGTGAAAGAAACTTCCAAGGAGCACGGATATACAGAAAATAACTTCCGGTCAAGGGTTCGGACCGTTTTGGGGCCGCGCGGCCCGCCGGCGCCGCGCGGCCGAATCCGGGCGGGCCGGCGCATCCGGAAACCCCGTCGGCCCCTCCGCCCGGCTACTAGGCCGTGCCTGACAATTCCGCGTGGATCAGCGGGCGTCGTCCTGTGCGGTGCATCGCAAGGCGCCGGGAAGTCCTTGTAGCGGAGCTACCAGGGCTTTTCGGTAACGCGGCGAGGGCCCGTGCGGGGCGGCGCCCGCCCGCGTGGAATTGTCAGACACGGCCTGGCCCAGCCCCACCGCCGCCCCATGGGCCTGGAGCGCCGACACCGCCGCCGTGATCGCGGGCCGCCGCGCCGCCCCGGTGCGCCACAGCGCGTACAGCCGCCGCACCGGCACCGGGTCGAGCGGCACCGCCACCACCCCCGCGGGCAGCGGCCCCCGACCCAGCCGGGGGATCATCGCCACCCCGAGCCCGGCGGCGATCAGGGCGAGCTGGGTGTGGTTCTCCTCCGCCTGATGCCGGATGTCGGGCTCGCAACCCGCCGCGCGCAGCGTCCGTACCAGCCAGTCGTGACAGACCCGGCCCGGCGGCTGGCAGATCCACCGCTCCCCGGCCAGCTCCTCCCGCCGCACCGCCGCGCGCCCCACGAGTCGGTGGCCCTCGGGCACCAGCAGATCGCACCGGTCGTCACCGATCACCGCCTGCGCCACACCCTGTGGTGCGGGCAGCGGTGCGATGTCCCAGTCGTGCGCGACCGCCACATCGATCACCCCCTTGGCCACCAGATCGACCGAGAGATGCGGATCGATCTCGGTCATCCGCACCTCCAGGGCCGGATGCTCCCGGCCCAGCCCGGCCAGCACGCCGGGCAGCAGCCCGCGTGCCGCGGACGCGAAGGCGCCGATCGAGAGCCGTCCCGTCGGCAGCCCCCGGCGCTCCTCCAACGTGGTCTCCGCGTGTTCCACGATCGCCAGCAACTGCTGGGCGGTCGCGGCGAGATGGAGTGCCTCCTCGGTCAGTGCGACGCCGCGCCCCTGCCGCTCCAGCAGGGTCGTGCGCGTCTCGCGCTCCAGCTTGGTGATCTGCTGGGAGACCGCCGACGGGGTGTAGCCGAGCGCCGCCGCGGCACCCGCCACGGAACCGTGGACGGAGACCGCGTGCAGGGCGCGCAGCCGGGACAGATCGAGCACCAAAACCTCCCCGGACGGCCGGGGCCGCTCCTGCGGAGGACGCCCGTCGATTCATTAGCAATGCTCAATTCCACCATGAAGAAAACCGTGCTGGTGCTACATGGTCGGTACGGGTGATCCTCGGTGCATGCGTCCCCTCCACATCGCCCTGGCCGCGTTGGTCGCCGCCGTCTGGGGTGTCAATTTCGTCGTCATCGAGGTCGGTCTCGCGCACTTCCCGCCGCTTCTCTTCTCCGCCCTGCGCTTCCTGGCCGCCGCGCTGCCCGCGGTCTTCTTCGTCGGCCGGCCCAAGGTGGCCTGGAAGTGGATCGTGGGCGTCGGGCTGGTCCTCGGAGTGGCGAAGTTCGGGCTGCTCTTCATCGGCATGGACCGGGGCATGCCCGCCGGTCTCTCCTCACTCGTGCTCCAGGTCCAGGCGGTCTTCACCGCGCTCTTCGCGGCCCTGACGCTCGGCGAACGCCCGGGAAGGGTGCGGGTGCTGGGAATGGGGGTGGCGCTCGCGGGCATCGGGGTGGCCGCGATCGACGAGGGTGCCGACGGGCCGGTGCTCGCCTTCGTCCTGGTGCTGGTCGCCGCTGCCTGCTGGGGTGTCTCCAACGTGCTGACTCGCAAGGCGTCCCCGCCCGACTCCCTCAACTTCATGGTCTGGGTGTCGACAGTCCCGGTGCTGCCGCTCCTCGGCCTCTCCCTCCTCTTCGAGGGCTGGGACCGCGACGCCGAGGCGCTCGCCGCCCTCGACTGGAGCGGCGTCGGCATCATCGTCTACGTCGCCTGGATCACCACCGTCTTCGGCTTCGGCGCCTGGGGCTTCCTGCTGCGCCACTACCCGGCCTCCTCGGTGGCCCCGTTCACCCTGCTCGTCCCCGTCTTCGGCATGTCCTCGGCCGCGCTGCTGCTCGGCGAGTCGGTGAGCCCGCTGCGGTGGTGCGCGGCGGCACTGCTGGTGGGCGGGGTGGCCCTCACCTCGCTGGCCGGGGTGCGGCGGGGCAACGAGCGTGACGCGCGGTCGGGCGCGGCGGCGCCGGAATCCGCGCGGGCCATGGCGGGTGCGGGTGCGGCGCCGGATGCGGGAGAGACGCGGCGGTGAACCTCGGACAGGGGCGGACGGTTCGCCGTGGGCCGGCGGTCGTGGGAGCCGGGGCGCCACCCCCTTCCGCCTCGCGCGGGCGAGTCCACGGAGGCGATCCGCGACGAGTACGGCCCACCGGGCGGGTCGGCCAGGGGTACCGGGCGGCTCAGTCGTGGAGAGTGACGCCGGGCATCGGCTGCCCGGCGGCGTCGAACAACGCGGTTCCGCAATGGCAGCGTTCGTCGGCAAGGGTCTGGTCCGCGGCCAGTTCCCAGACCAGCATCTGCGAGCAGTTCGGGCAGTCCAGACTGACCAGGGTCTCCTCGGGCTCCGAGCCCCAGGCCCGCACCGGGAGGTCCTCGTGCGTCAACCCGGTCGGCTCACGCCCACCGGTCAACGCGACAAGTACCTCGTAGGCGTCGGTGCCGCTGTCCCACACCGCGAGCGTGAAGCCGAGGCGTGCCAGCACACCGGAGAGGTGATCGAGCTGGCGGACCGGGAAGTCGCCGCGGCGCAGAGTCGGGTCGTCCTCGGCCGCGCGGTGGACGACGTCGGTGTCGACGTCCGTCGGCTCCGTCCCGAAGGCCCGTACCCGACCGGCGACGAAAGCCGCCAGTTCGCCCGGGGCCTCCTCACCGGTCCAGTCCATGCTGAACATCACGCCGTCGACGCGGACCCCCTGGGCGCGCTCGCCGGGCGTCAGGACCAGTTCTTCCAGCTCCGTCACGACGGTCACGCTATCAACCGCCGTACGCAAAATTGCCGTTGCAGTGTCGTTTTCGTACCTGACCAGCACCCCGCTCACGCGGGGAAGCCCCTTTCCGGGCTGCGCTTTCAGTGGCGCCTCGCAGCCCCTTTGCCAGGTGGCTCGGCCGGCCGGGGCGCTTCGCGAGGCACTGGGTGTCCCCCGGCCCCCCGCGCCCTACCGCTCGCCCGCGCCCAGCCGCAGCAGGTGCTCGCGGCCCGCGGCGAGCAGGCCCGGCAGTTCCGCCGCGGCCGGGTGCCAGCGCTTCTCGTACTCCCAGCAGACCCAGTCGTCGCCGTCCAGCGTGGCGAGACAGGCGGCCAGCGGGAGGGCGCCCGCGCCGAGGGGGAGCGGGGTGGGGTCCTCGGCGGAGGCGATGTCCTTCACCTGGACGTAGCCCAGGTGCGGGGCCAGTACCGCGTGGCTGGCGGCCGGGTCCTCGCCCGCGAGCCAGGTGTGCATGAGGTCCCACAGCGCGCCGATCTGCCCGTGCCCGACCGTACCGACGACCCGGGCCACGTCGGCGCCCGCGCGGTGCGAGTCGTGGGTTTCGAGCAGGATGCGCACGTTGCGTTCGGCGGCGTGCGGTGCGGCGGCGGCCAGCCTCCGCGCGGCGGCGGCGTCGGCCTCGGCGGGGTCCTGGCCGCCGCCGCCCGGGAAGACCCGGACGTTCGCCGCGCCCAGGTCGTGGGCCAGCTCCACCAGCCCGGCGAGCTCGTCCAGCACGGGACCGTCGTCGCCCCCGGCCGCGACCCGGGCGTACCCGGCGACGGTGAGGATCTCGATGCCGCCCTTCGTGAACTCCTCGACGACGGCGGCCCGTTCGGGCGCCGGGATTCCCGGGTGCACCGGCTCCTCGGGGTGGGCGCGCAGCTCCACCCCCTGGTAGCCGTGCTCGGCGGCGAGGCGGACGACCTCGGCCATCGGCAGGCCCGGTACCCCGAGGGTCGAGAAAGCGAGCTTCACGTGCGTGGTCCTTCCGTCGGCTGCGTGCACCGCTGCTCGCCGGGCCGGGCGGGACGCCGCAGACGGGCGGGGGAGTGCTTGCCGGGGCCGGCCGACGCCTTCGGCCGGCCGCACGCCGGTCCCGTCCGGGCTCAGCAGGGCTCCCGGAGCAACTGCTCCAGACTACCCAGCAGCCGCAACGCGTCGGCGCGCTGACGGGGCCCCATCCGCGGACCCGCGCCGTCCCCCGGTCCGGCACCGTCGGCGGCGTACGCCACCACCCGGAGCGCCGCGGCGGCCTGCCGGGCGAACATGGCGAGCAGGTCCAGCTCCCGCAGGTTCGTCCGGGCGCACGGCGACGGATCGAGCACCTCCAGCACGCCGAGCACCCCGCCGTCGCTGATCAGCGGGGCCGCCATCAGCGCGTTCGGTACGTACTCGGTGGACTCGGCGAGCGACCGGTCGAACGACGGGTCGGCGGTCAGGTCGTCCACCACCATCGGCTCGCCGGAGGTCGCCACCCAGCCGGCGATCCCGCGCCCGGCCGGGAACCGGCGGCCCACCAGGAACTCCTCGCCCTCGCCGGACACCGCCTGGAAGACCAGCTCGTCGGCCTCCTCGTCCAGCAGGAACACCGAACTCGCCGCCGCGCCGAAGATCGCCCGGGCCACGTCGACGACGGACTGGAGGAGTTCGCGCCGGGCCGAGACCACCGCGGGCACCGACCCCGGTGCCGCTCCCGCGGCGGACGCTGATTCAGTTCTCGGAGTCATCACAGACCTCTCCTGCCGGATCGGGATGCCGCGGGCCGAACCGCACGTTCGCCGCGGAGAGATAGAGGGCGTTCTTGAGCTGGAAGGCCGTCATCCTGGGATGTGCCGACAGGAGACGTGCGCACAGCCCGCTGATGTACGGGGTCGCGAAGCTGTTCCCGGTGGTGCGGATCGACGTACCGCCCAGCCAGGGCACCGACACGTTCTGGCCGGGGGCGAAGAACTCCACCGGTGGTTCGGGGTTGTAGAGGTGCAGGTCCTGGTCGTCCTCCTGGTGGCTGCCGACGGAGATCACCGAGGCGAACCGCCACGGATAGCTCTCCACCGGGCTGTTGTGCGCCGAGGCGACGACGACCGTACGGGTGAAGTAGGCGCGGTCGGCCAGTGCGTGCAGCTCCTCGGCGAACCGGGCGCGGGTGGTGGACAACGACAGGTTCACCACGTCGAAGCCCTGCTCGACCGCCCACCGCAACCCGGCGAGCAGCACGTCCCCGGTGCCGGAGAACCGTTCCCCCAGCACTCGCACGCTGTACAGCTCGCACTCCGGCGCGGTCCGCCGGATGATGCCCGCGCACGCGGTGCCGTGCCCGCAGGTGTCGCCGGTGTCGGTCTCCCGGACCTCGGTGTCGCCGGTGTCCGGATCCTTGACCACCACCCAGGACCCGGCGACCGGCCCGACCCCCGGGTGGTCGCGCTCGACCCCGGAGTCCACCACGCAGACCCGCACGCCCCGCCCGGTGCCCGGTACGGGGCCGTCCTCCTCGTGCCCGGGGCCGCGGTCCGCGTGGACCGCCACGTCGTCGGGGCCGCGCCCGCGCAGACTCCAGGTAAGTCCCGGCCCCGGTGCCGTGTCCGTGGTCGCCATCCCTCAGCTCTTCTCCGTCGTGGCCGCCACCGGTTCGGCGACGAGCCGTGCGGCCCATCGCTCGCCCGGCAGATGTCCCTTCTCCGCGAACCGCTTCCCGGCCTCCCGCGCCGCCGCCGTCGCCCCCGTCGGGTCGTCCAGCAGCGCCAGCGTCCGCGCCCGGTCCAGCGACGCGGTGGCCCGCACCAGCGGGGAGTCGGTGAGCAGGGCGTCCCGTACGGCACGGTCCGCGTGGCGCCTCGCCCGCTCCCGGTCCCCGGCCCGAGCCGCCAGCCGGGCGCGCAGCCCCGTCAGGTCCACCCGGTCGGCGTACGGCAGCGAGTCCGTGTCGCCGATGTCGGCGAGCCGGCTTCCGGCCTCGTCCGGCCGCCCGTCGTCGAGCAGCAACCGGGCCGTCTCCAGCGCGATGGCCGGCCGCATCGAGCGGGCGCCCGCGCGCGCCGCGGCCCGGTCCGCCCGGACGAGCAGGTCCAGGGCGGCCCCGGTGCGTCCGAGCAGCGCCTCGACGGTCGCGCGGAACACCGGCAGGAAGAACCCCGCCTCCGCGTAGTCGAGTTCCGCGGCGAGCCGGTCGGCCTCGTCCAGGCACGCCCCGGCCCGGTCCGCCCGGCCGCGCAGTGCGTGGAGCACGGCCAGCGGGCAGTTCAACGTGGTGCGTACGGCGGGCCGGCCGGGGCCGTGCGCGGCGAGCAGGTCCCGGCAGCGGGCCACCGCCACCGGTACCGGCTCCGGCCCCCGCCACAGTGAGATCCCGATGGCTCCGAGCGCCGCCGCCCGTTCCGGTTCCGCCCCGGCCCGCACCGCGTGGTCCAGCGCCAGCGTCAGGTCGCGGTCGGCCTCCTCGTGCCGCCCGGCCCGCTGCAACTGCTGCGCCAGCCGCAGCCGGGCCCGTGCCTGTCCGACGGAGTCCGCCGCGGACTCGAAGAGCGGCAGCACCGCACGGGCGGTGGACGACACGTTCGCCGCGGCCGGGTCCAGCACGGCCAGCGCGAGCCGGGCGTGCGCCGCCTCGACCGGTGCCGTCCCCATCGCGAGCACCTGCCGCAACAGCCGTTCGCCGTCCTCCGGGTGACCGAGCGCCAGCCGGACCTCGCCGAGCCGCCGCAGCGCCGGTGCCGCGGCGGGATCGCCCGCCGGGTGCAGGTCCACGGCCCGGTCCAGCAGCCCCTGTGCCCAGTGCAGGTCGGAACGGGCGAGCGCCTGCGCACCGGCCGCCGCGAGCGCGGCGGCGGCCCGCGTCCGCAGGGCGGCGGCCCGGCCGTCGGCCAGGCCGAGTTCGGTGCGGTACCGGTAGGCCCGCTCCAGGTGCCCGCCGACCGCGGCCTCGCCGGCCGTCGTGACACTGGGCAGCTCCGCCGCCCAGGCGTGCCGCTCGGCCTTGGCCCGCTTGGACAGCGAGGCGTACGCGACCTCCTGGACCAGACCGCTGCTGAACCGGTGCCGGCCCGCGTCCGGGTCACCGCCCGGCGTGGTCTCGACGAGCCTGCGGTGGCGCAGCCGGGACAGGGCCCGCGCCACCCGGCCGCGGTCGTCGTGATCGGGACCGGGGCGGTCGGAGGGCTCCGCCGGGCTCGTCGGATCGGCAGGGTCCGTGGAGTCCGTCCGTCCCATCGGGTCGGGGCGGTCCGCGGCCTCCGCCTCGCGCGCCGCCCGGGTCAGCCGGACGAGTTCCGGCGCGGTGAAGTCCCGGCCGACGACCGCTGCCAGGTCGAGCGTGGTGCGCTCGATGCGTTCCAGCGCGCCGATCCGGGCGCCGAGCAGTGCCTGGAGGGTCGGGGGCAGCCTCGGATCACCGGTGCCGCGGGGCGCCGACCGGTCCGGTCCGGCCGCGATCAGGAGCTGTTCCAGGTACAGCGGATTGCCCTCGGCACGGTCGTACAGGTCCCGGTCGTACGAGTCCCGGTCGCCGTCCGGCCCCGGCCCCGGCGGCCCGTCGGGGCCGGGAAGGCTGCGGGGAGGACTGCCGGGAAGGCTGCCGGGGAGGCCGTCGGGCCGGGCGCCCTCGCTGTTCGCGGCGGTGAGTTCGCGGACGAGGAGGTCCGCCTCGTCGCGGGGCAGTCCGGCCAGCGGCAGGATTCGTGCCGGACGCTCGGGCGGATCCGCTGCGGCGGGCGGTCCGTCCGGTCGGCCCGGGCACACGATGAGCACACCCGTCCGGGCGAGCGGGCCGGCCAGCCGGTCCACCGTGCGTACCAGCAGCGGCTCGGCCCAGTGCCAGTCGTCGAGGACCAGGACCACCGGAAGCCGCCCGGCGGCCCGGCTCAGCACGGTGATCAGCGCGGCACACATGTCCTCGAAGGGGGCGTTGGGCGTGCCGTCGTGCAGCAGGCCGCCGCGCAGCAAGGCCCGCGCGTCCGCCACCGCCGCCCCCGCCCACCCGGTCGCCGCGTCCAGGGCCTCGCGCGCGTCGGATGAGCCGAGCGCCTCCCGTACCGCGTCGGCCAGCGGGGTCAGGGTGCCGTGGTCCCCGTAACTGCGGCAGCGCCCGGTGCCGACGACCGGCCGCGTCGGCCCGGCGAGCCCGGCCAGCCACTCGCGCGCCAGCCGGGTCTTGCCGATCCCGGCGTCGCCGACGAGACGGACCAGCCCCGGGCCCGCCCCACGGGCCGTGAGCGCCAGGGACTCGTCCAGCGCGGCCCGCTCCGCGACCCGGCCGATGAACGGCACGTCGAAGCGGCGCAGCAGCTCCGGGTCGTCGGCGCCCAGCGCGATCAGCCGGTACGCGTGCACGGCGTCGCTCTTGCCCTTGAGCCGCAGCGGGCCGGTCTCCTCCACGACCACGGTCGGCCCGGCGGCCTCCAGGGTCTGCGGACCGATCAGGATCTCGCCGGTGGCCGCGTTCTGTTCCAGCCGGGCGGCCACGTTCACGGTCTCGCCGGAGATCAGCGCCTGCCGGGTGCTGGCATCGGAACTCGCCACGACCGTACCGGTGTTGACGCCGATCCGGATGCCGAGCCGGATGCCGAGGGCGGCCTCCAGTTCGGTGTTGAGATCGGCGAGCGCCTCGCGCATGCCGAGGGCGGCGGCGAGTGCCCGCCGGGCGTCGTCCTCGCGCATCACGGGCACCCCGAACACGGCCATCACGGCGTCGCCGATGAACTTCTCCGGGGTGCCGCCGTGCGCCTCGATGCGCTCGCTCATGACGGCGAAATAGCGCAGGGTCACGGTGCGCAGGGTCTCCGGATCGAGCTGCCCGGACAGCGCCGTGGAGCCCACCAGATCGCAGAAGACCGCGGTGACCAGCTTGCGTTCGTCCTCCGGCGCCGAGGCCGCGGGTGCCGGGCACGGGGTGCCGCAGGACGGGCAGAACCGTGCGTCGGCGGGCAGTTCGTGCCGGCACGAGGTGCAGTTCATGAGCGCTTCCTTCCTCTGCTCGGCCCGGCCGTGGGGGGGGGCGGGGGGCGGGGCCCCCCCCCCCCCCCCCCCCCCCCCGCCCGGGCCCCCCCCCCCCCCCGGGCCCGCGCCGGGGGGGGGGGCGCCCCCCCACACCGGGCCCCCCCCCCCCCCC
>NZ_JBHJWQ010000016.1:159239-182989 GCF_042266885.1 Streptomyces sp. NPDC056061
CAGTTCTTGCGCGAGTCCGTCCTGTGCTCGGCCCGGCGGTGCGGCGGACCGGATCACGGGAACCGGCCCGCCGCACGACGACCGGTCCGGGGAACCGGTACCGGGTGCTGCCGGACGACGCGTGTCGAGGGGCAGCCCTCAGAACAGGGCCCCGCCCGCGATCTCGCCGTGTGCCTCGACCTCGGGGCCCACCGCGTCCAGGCGGGTCTTGATGTCGAGCAGCACGGCGAGTTCCTCCGGCGCGAGGTCGTTCAACACCTGGCGCTGTTCGTCGGTCAGCAGATCGACGGCGAAACCGGCGCCGTACAGCACGGCGAGCCGGTCCGGTGGTTCGGTCATGACGGGCCTCCCATCGGGACGGACCGCCCGGCTCCCCGCGCCGGCCGGGCCGGTACGGTGCGCCCGAGCCGGACGAACAACTGGGTGAGCGCGTCGGTGGTGTGCAGGGCGCTGACGGCGACCGCCGTCTCCTGCCCCCGCGACATCGGCAGCCGGTCGAGCAGCGCGTACAACTCGGCGGAGTGACCGTCGTCGAGTCGCGCGTGTTCGTGCACGGTACGGAAGGCCGGGGCGGGCAGGCCGGTCAGCCGGGCCAGCCGGGGCGCGAGTCCGGCGGCCGGGGCGTGCCCCTCCAGGACGGCGATGTAGCCGAGCAGCGCCACCGGGTGGTGATGCTCGATCCAGTAGTACTGGGCACCGGCGAGCGAGGCGACGAGCGGAGGGGGAACCGGGTCCGCGGCGGAGCGCGGATCGCCGCCCGCCGCCGCCAGGTCCTCCAGCAGCCAGGCGTCGTGGTCCGCCTCCTCCCGGATGTGTTCCTCCAGGTAGGGGACGAGCGACGCGCCCAGCGGATCGCCGTACCGCGCCAGCAGCGAGGCCCGGTCGGCGGCGCGCTCCATCAGGGGTACGGACGCGCGGATCACCGCGTGCATCGTGCACAGGTAGGTCCGGTAGCGGGGGAGCAGCCCCTCGGTTCGCCACAGCCCGGCCATCGATGCCCGCAACGCCGTCTCACCGAGGGCGAGTTTGGTGAGCAGGCGCTCGGAGGCCGAGGGCCCGCGCCCGCCGCCGCGCGCCATCGGCATGTGCGCGGAGGCGGGCGGGGCCGCGCCCCGGACCGGCCACGTGGCCGCTCCGGGAGCCGGTGCCGGGCGGCCGTCCTCGGTCGGATCCCCGGTCGGTTCCGCTGTCGGTCGGGGACCCGGTTCCGGGCGGCTGTCCCCGGTCGGTTCCGCGGGATGGCGCGATCGCTGTCCGGCGGGGTTCATGGCATGGAGCCTTCCGGGGCCGCGGCCGGAATCCGGGAGGCGGCCGGGGAAGGGGCCGTCACCAGGTCGGCGTACGCGGCGCAGCCGTGGCGCCGCACGAGGGCCTCGGGCCCCTGGGCGTGCTGGCGGCGGGCCGCGGTCAGGTCGAGCAGTGCGCCCGCCGCGCCCGTCGCCACCGCACCGGCCGCCGCGACCACGCCCGGCAGCTCCCCGAGCCGATGGCAGTCCCCGCAGTAGGAACCGGCCGGGGTGCCGGGCGACCAGCGCGACCGCAGATGGGCCGGGCCGACCGTGCGGACGAGCCGCAGCAGCGGTGACCCGAGGCTCCGCGCCCGCACGGCGGCCCAGTCGTCCTCCTCGACATGACCGAGCCGCAGATGCGGCGGGGCGGGGCGGCGGTCCACGGTGTCCTGGTTGCAACAGGCCAGAACGGTGCCGTCGAAGGCGACCACCGGCCAGGCGGCCATCGCGCACGGCAGCGCGCCCGCGTCGTCCGGCACGGTACGGGCCGGGCGGGCCCAGGACGCCGCCCGGCCGAACGGCCGCACCTCGTTGACCAGCGACGGCACCGTTCCGCCGAACGACCGGTCGATGTCGGCGGTGACGTCCGCGAGATAGGCGTCGTCCCGGCCGGTGCCGGTGAGGTGGAAGCTGACCGCCACCCCCAGTTCGCGTATCTCGCGCACCGCCCGGAACACCGCGGCCCGGGGCACCTCCCGCTCGTGCGGCAGGTCGAGACTTGCGGAGAAGTGGTCGAGGGCCGACACCGCCCGCCGCACCGGGGCCGGGAGCCCGCCCTCCGACCGGGCGAAGAACATCCCGCTCAGGAGTGCGGTCCGGGTGCCGACGGTGCGTGCCGTGCGGGCGAGCGCGGCCACCAGGCGCGGGCGCAGCAGCGGCTCGCCCCCGGTCAGCATCATCACCTCGGGCCGGTCGGTGGCGGTGAACGAGGAGACGAACCGTTCCAGCGCGTCCGCCCCCGGCTCCTCCCGGACCTCCGGCGCGGAGCCCGTGGAGCAGTGGGCGCAGCGCAACGGGCAGCGCCGGGTCAGGGTGATCAGCACTCCACCGGCCGGAACCGGCCGCAGTCCGATGAGTTCGGCGAGCTCCATCCGGCCGTCTCCTTCGGGCGTCGGGGGGCGCGGCGTGCGGCCGCCGTGCGCGAGTACAGCGTCCGGCCGGGGGGTTCGGCACCGGTCCGGGAACGGTTCACAACCGGTATGTCCGCAGGCCGGGCGGCGATCGACGGGCCGGACCGGGGCCCGGTGCCCGGCCGCGTGTCCCGGTCGGACGGCCGGGCGCTTCCGTCGACCCCCGGTGAGCTGCCGCGATACCGCGCCCATACCGGAGCCGAGCCGTTTGCGAGGCCCGGCCTCCTAGCTTTCTGGTCAGCGGCAGGCACCCGCCGGCCGCAACCGGAGGAACCGGGCCACGCCCGGGACGGCCGGAGATGACCGCGATAGACGAGTGGACGGAGACCACCATGTCCGAGAACACCAAGCCCGTCGCCGACGACAACAACGAGACCCCCGAGGTCGAGGCGCACTCCGTGCTGGACCTCCAGGACACCGCCGGCGTCCACGAGCGTTCGGTCGACGGCAGCTGCGTCAGCACCGTGAGCCTCATCCTGGAACAGCAGTAAGGCTGACGACCGGGCCGCGGCGCCACCTTCGGGACCTGCTCCCCGTGGCGCCCGGCCGGCCGAAACGGGGCGGCTCCGTGTTCACGGAGGCCGCCCCGCCTCGATTTCCCGGGCCGGCCCCGCAGGCCGGCCGTGTCCCGTCCCTGTCCCCGAAACCGACCGGGAGCCGACGATGGCCGCCTCGCTTCGAAACAACCGGGACTTCCGACTGCTGTGGATGAGCGGCCTGTTCGCCGTCCTCGGCACCCAGATGACCGCGCTGGCCCTGCCGCTCCTCGTCCTGCGCGAGACCGGATCGGCCGTGCAGGCGGGTGCCATCGGCACGGTGTCCGTCGCCGCGGTCCTGATCACCATGCTGCCGGGCGGGGTGATGGCCGACCGGATGGAGCGCCGCAGGCTGATGCGCCTGTGCGACCTGGGCAGCCTCTGCGTCGTCTCCGCCCTGGTCGTGGCCGTGTGGAGCGGGCACGCCCCGCTGCCGCTGGTGCTGCTGGTCGCCGCCGCCGGCGCCGTCGTCAGCAGCCTCTACGGACCTGCCGCCTTCGGGCTGATGCGCAGTGTCGTGCCGCCGGACGACATGGGGACCGCGACCGCCCGCCTCCAGGCCCGCACCGCCACCGCACGACTGGTGGGGCCGCTCGTCGGGGGCGGGCTGTTCGGCCTGCACCCCGTCCTGCCGTTCCTCGCCGAGGCCGTCGGGCTGCTGCTGTCCACGCTCTGCGTCGCCCTGGTCCGCACCCGGTCCAGGGCCGAGACCCGGGCCGGTTCCGCGTTCAGCCGGGCCGAGTTGACCGCCGGGGTGTCCTTCCTGTGGCGGCTGCCCTATCTGCGGATCGTGCTGCTCGTCTTCGGGCTGGGCATGAACTTCGCCTTCGGCGCCCTGACGTTCACCGCGTTGACCGTCTTCTCCGGCGGCGGCAGGTCGGGGCTCGGCGGCGGCACCATCGTCACCTTCATCTCGGTCGGGGCGCTCACCGGCGCGCTCCTCGCCCCCAGGCTGCGCCCCGAACGCCACACCTGGCTGCTGATCGCCGCCACCTGCTGGTTCTGTGTGGCGACCGCCGTCGCACTTGCCTGGATCCGGGTCCCGCTGTTCGCGGGGCTGCTCTGCGCCGCCTGCATGTGCCTGTCCACGGTCGCCAGCATCGGGTTCCTGTCCACCATGCTGGTGGTCACCCCCGACGACCGGGTGGGCAGGGTGCAGAGCGCCGCCGGGTTCCTCTCCTCGCTGGTCCAGCCGTTCGGCCCGCTCGCCGGGGGCGCGCTGCTCACCGCCTTCGGCAGCCGGGGCGCCTTCGGGGCGATCGCCGCCGTCCTCGCCGTGTCCGCCACCGTCGTCACGCTGGCGCCGTCCGCCCGGTCCGGCTCCGCGCCGCCCGCGGCCGACGCGTCGGCGGACGCCACGGGTCCGTCCGCCGGGCCGAACACGGTGGACGGGGCGGACGCACCGCCCCCGGGGCACGCCCCCGACGTGCCGCACGCGCCGCACGCGCAGCCCTCGGACCCGACCCCCGCGCACCGTACCGGGACCGGCAGCTCCCGCCCCTGACCACGAGTCCCAGGAGGTATGCCGTGCCCGGCATCCAGGAGACCCAGCTGTACTGCCTCGCCGACCGCCGCTACTACGAGACCCCGGCCCGGCTGCCCGACGAGGACACCCGCTACCCGCTCGACCGCGCCGAACCCCCCGCGGGCTGGCGGCGCGGCTCCGGCGGCCTGTGGACCGCGCTGCACCCCGAAGCCGCCGAACTCCCCGAACAGGGCTGGAAGATCCACATCTCCACGGTCCCGGAGGAGGCCGAGCGGACCCTCGCCGACACCGCCCGGATCTGCCTGGAACAGGGGGTGGCGTTCAAGTTCCTGCGCAGCGCGCGCGCCCTGCGGCTGATGTCGGCGAAGTACATGAACCGGTCCGGTGCGGGCAAGTTCATCACCCTCTACCCCGACGGCGAAGCCGCGTTCCTGCGTCTGCTGGACGCCCTGGGCCGGGCCCTGGACGGGCGCAGCGGACCGTACATCCTCAGCGACCTGCGGATCGGGAACACCCCCGTGCACGTCCGCTACGGCGCGTTCGTCGAACTCTGGTGCCGGGACGCCGAAGGCACCCGGGTCCGCGCGATGCGCCACCCCTCCGGCGAACTCGTCCCCGACACCCGGGGCGTGGTCTTCCGGCTGCCCGAATGGGTGACCGTTCCCGAACCGTTGCGACCCCACCTCGCCGCCCGTGCCGCCGCCCGCGACGACAGCTTCCCGTACGTCGTCACCAAGGCGCTCCAGTTCTCCAACGCGGGCGGCATCTACCTGGCGGTGCACCGCACCACCGGTCGGCAGGTGGTGCTGCGCGAGGCCCGGCCGCACTGCGGGCTCGACCCCGCCGGGGACGACGCCGTCACCCGACTGCACCGCGAGCACCGGGCACTGACCCGGCTCGCCGGACTCGACTGCGTGCCCGAGGTGTACGGCGTCCGCACGGTCTGGGAGCACCACTTCCTGATCGAGGAGCACATCGAGGGCACCACCCTGTTCGACGAGATCGTCGACCGCTTCGTGCTGGTACGGGGCGAACGCACCCCCGCCGAGCTCGACGCCTACGCCCGGTGGGCCCGGTCCGTCACGGACGGGCTCGCCCGTGCCCTCGACCTGATCCACGCCCGCGGGCTGCGGTTCGGCGACGTGCACCCCGCCAACATCATCCTCCGCCCCGACGGCCGTGTGGTCCTGATCGACTTCGAGTACGCCACCGATCTCGACGACACCGACACGCCGTTGGCGGGCGCGCCCGGCCTCCAGGCGCCGCTCGGCACCGGGGGGATCGAGGCGGACGGTTACGCGCTCTGGGCGACCTGGCTGCACATCCTGATGCCGCTGATGGAGATGTCCGACCACGACCGGGGCAAGGCCCTCACCATCGAACGCTGGGCCCGCACCCGGTACCGGCTGGGCCCCGACGCGGGCCCGCCGCGCCCCGCCCTGCTCGGCCGCAACCTGCCTCGGGACAGCGGCGAGGCGACCGTGGACGCGCTGCTGCGCGGCCCGGCCCCCGACTGGCCCGGCATCCGCGAACGGCTCCTGGCCGGCATCCGCGCCGGGGCCACCCCGGACCGCACCGACCGGCTGTTCCCCGGCGACCCGGCGGGCTTCGCCACCGGCGGCGTCTGTGCCGCGTACGGCGCGGCCGGGGTGCTGTACGCCCTGGACCGGGTCGGCGCCCCGGTGCCCGCCGAGCACGTCGACTGGCTGGCCCGGACGGCGCTGCGCCGCAATCCGGACACCCCCGGCGGACTGTTCGACGGGCTGCCCGGCGTCGCCCTGGTCCTGGCCCGGCTCGGCCGCCGCGAGGAGGGACGAGAACTGCTCGACCGGGCGCTGCGGGCCCCGGCCGCCGCCTCGGCCGATCTGCTCACCGGTACGGCGGGAACGGCGCTCGCCGCGCTGCGGTTCGCCTCGGACGGCGACGGTCCGCCCGATCGGGACCTGCTCGAACGGGCGCTGCGGACCGCCTGGGACCTCGACTCGCTGGTCCGCGGCGGAACCGTCGACGGCGGCCCGGCCGCCCCGCCCTCCGCGGGTTTGCTGCGCGGGCTCTGCGGCGCCGCACTGCTCCAGCTCGAACTGTACGGGCGCACCGGCGAGGAGTGGCTGCTGGACGCCGCCGGTGCGGCACTGACCAGGGAGGCCGGGCACTGCGTGGCCATGCCGGGCGGCAGCGTGCAGGTGAAGGACGGGGAACGCCACCTGCTCTACCTGGACCAGGGCAGCGGTGGCGTGGCACTGGTCGCGCAGCGCTATCTGGCCCACCGGGAGGATCCGGAACTCGCCGCCCTGCTGCCCGGCATCGAGCAGGGGTGCGTCCTGGAGTTCGTCCGTGAACCGGGCCTCTTCCGGGGCCGCAGCGGACTGGTGGCCACCGCGCACCGGCTGTCCGCCGACGCCCCGCACGGCTCCGGGACATCCGGCCGCGGGGGGTCCGGCCCGGACGTGTCCGGCCCCGGGACGTGGCGCCCCGAACTGCTGGACTCGGTGCGGAACCTCTCCTGGCACCTGGTCGCCGAGGAGGACCGGCTGCTGGTCCCGGGAGCGCGGCTCCGCCGCTTCTCCGCCGACCTCGCCACCGGCGCGGCCGGGATGCTGCTCGCCCTGCACACGATGTTCGCGGCGCCGGACGAACGGCCGGACCTGCTGGACGTGTTGACACTGGGCTGAGCCCGGGACGGTCGTGGCCGCGGACCCGTCGGGAGACGGCCGCGGCCGGGGGACGGTGGGGACCCGGACCCGACAGGACCCGGGAGCGGCGGGAACCACCCCTGCCGCTCCCGGGTCCAGATGTTTCCGGGGGCTCGCGCCGTCGCCGTGCGGGCACGGCGCGAGCCCCGCTCACCCCACCGGCAGCGCCGCGCGGGAAGCCGCCCCCGCCGCCGGACCGAAGCCACCCGGCCCCGGGACCGGACCCGGCACCGGAACGGACCCGGACGCGAACTCCGGTACGGACCCGGTTTCGGGCACGGGCACGGACTCCGACCCGTACTCCGCCCCGGACACCGGGGCCGCCTCCTCGACGGCCGCCCGCTCCCGTGCGTACAGCGCGGTCAGGCGCGGCAGTTCGTACAGCACCGCGTGCGCGGTCACCTCGCCGCTGGGACAGGTGACCGCCCCGGAGCCGATCAGCGATTCCACCGTCCGCAACGCCCGGCGTTCGTCGCAGCCGAGTGCCGCCGTCGCCTCCGGCAGGGTGAACGGACCCTCGCGGACGGCGCGGGCCAGCCGGCTCAGGGCCGGTCGGCTCCGGGGCGGCAGGTCCTGCCAGCCGGAGGCCAGGCGGGCCCGTACCGAGACGTCCCCGGCGACGAGTTCGTCCAGGGCCCCGTCCGGGTCGGCGAGCCGTTCGGCGTACTCGGCGAGTGGCAGATGGCGCATCACCGCCAGCCGCATCCCGCTCACCCGCACCGCCAGCGGCAGGTACCCGCAGCACTCGGCGATCCGCGACGCCGCCGCCCGGTCCAGTTCCACCCGGCCCGGCCCGATGAGGCGGCCGAGCAGTTCCAGGGCCTCGGCCGGGGACAGCGGAGGCAGCGCGACCCGGTGCACGGGGGCCAGTCCGGCGAGTTGGCCCCGGGCGGTGAGGACGAAGGAGCTGCGTCCGGCGTCCGGCAGCAGCTCACGGACCGTCCCCTCGTCCGGTACGTCGTCGAGCACGACCAGCGAACGGCGCCCGGGGGACCGGTGCCGCCAGTGCTCGGCGTCCGGACCCGCCGCATCCGTTCCGCCGGTCAGTCGGACCAGCTCCCCGACGAGTTCGGAGGCGGGACGCACCGCTCCGCGCCCGTCGCGCACCCGGACGTGGAACACACCGTCCGGATGACGTGCTGCCAGCAGGTGCGCCGCCCGCGTGGCCAGCGCCGTCTTGCCGGACCCCGCCGCACCGGTGATCACCACCACCCGGCCGCTCTCCCCGTCCAGCACGTCCAGCAGCTCGCGCAACTGCTCGCCCCGGCCCGTGAAGTCGGGCACGACGGCGGGCAGTGGCGTCCGGGGCGCCGCTGCCGGTGCGTCGGCGGGTGCGGGCGCCGAAGGGCGTCCGGCCGTCGAGACGGGCTCGGGCACCGCGGGGGACGCCGGTGCCGTCGAGGCGGCCTGCCGGACCGGTCCGGCGGACGACCGCGGGCGGTCCGCGCCGCCGCGTCCGGTCAGTATCGCGCGGTGCCGTGCGGCGATGGCGGCGCCCGGCTCCAGACCCAACTCGCGTGCCAGCGACTGCCGGTACTCGTCGTACACGGCAAGCGCCTCGGCCCTGCGCCCGGTCCGGTGCAGTGCGTCCATCCATGCCGTGCGGATGCGTTCCCGCAACGGGTGGCGCTCGGCGAGGTCCCGCAGCCCGTCCACCACCGCGGACGCCCGCCCCAGCGAGATCTCCGTCTCGGCCCAGTCCTCGTGCACGGTCAGGCACCGGGCCTCCAGCCGTTCCGCCTCCGCGGCCACCTCCGGCGAGTCGCACAGGCCGTGCAGCGCGGGCCCCTGTCGCAGGTCCAGCGCCCGGCGCAGCAGGTCGGCGGCGGTCCGCTGATCGCCGTCGTCGGCGGCCCGCCGTCCCGCCGCGGCCAGCGCCCGGAAGCGCAGGGTGTCGAGTTCGTCCTCGTCGACCCGCAGCAGATAGCCGCCGCAGGAGTGCACCAGCCGCTCCCGGCCGTCGTCCTCGCCCGTGCCCGGCCCGTCGGGGCACCTGGCGCCGAGCAGGGTCCGCGCGGAACTCACGTACACCTGGAGGTTCTTGCGGGCGGTACGGGGCGGGGCGTCCGGCCACACCGCGTCGGTGAGGACATCCACCGGCACCGGGGTGTTGGGGCGGCTGAGCAGCATGGCCAGGACGAGCCGTTGTTTACGGGGGCCGAGCGGCAGCGGCCGTCCGGCCACGCTCCCGGAGAGCGGGCCGAGGAGCGAGAGTCTGAGCGGGCCGGGCGGCGGCGTGCGGGTGGGGGGTGGGGTCATGGACGGAGCCTCCGAAGAACCGGGGGACGGACGGCGGTCTGACGGTCGCACCCCTGGATGGTCCGCCGGGCGCAGCCGCCCCCACATCGGTGCCGGTCCCGCATCTTCCGTGGCGGAGCCCGACCAAACCCGCTCCATGCCCCCATCAACTCGACGGTGCCCGTACCCCGGTCCCGTCGGTGGTGGCCGGGGGGACGAGGGAGAAGACGAGGGCCGCGAAGGCCGCCACCCCCGCCGCGAGGGCGAGCGCGCCCGGAAGCGACCGGGCGGCAACCGGCCCGGCGACCGCCGCCCCGAGCGCGGCGCCGGTGATCTTCAGGCTGGCGCCGGTGGTGAAGATCTGACCGCGCAGGTGTTCCGGGGACTCCCGGTGGCGGACTTCGAACAGGGCGGCCAACTGGGGGCCCTCACCGATCCCGAGGAGGAACGCGGCCACGATCAGCGGGCCCGGCCGGCCCGACGCGGCGAGGGCCAGGGCGGCGGCCTGGACGAGGGCACCGGCCCGGATGAGGGCGTCGGGGGCGGCCCGGAGCGGAAACCGCGCGAGCACGGCGTTGGCCAGCAGGGCCGAGACCGCCGTGCAGGAGAGCAGCATCGCGCCCCGGCCGGCACCGCCGAGGATTCGTTCGCCCAGCAGCGGGACACAGGCCGTCAGCATGCCCTGGGCGGTGCAGGAGACGACCGAGGTGACCGTCGCGCGGGTCAGTGCCGGTCTCCCGACGATGACTCGCACCCCGGCCGTGAGGTCGCCGAGCACGGACGTCGACCCGGCGGGGCGCGTCGCACCGGAACGGGCGGGCAGCAGCCACGCGGCGGGGAGGGCCAGGCCGATGAGCGCCGCGGCGACCACCACCGCCGACGGAGCCCCCGTCATCTGAGCCACACCGCCCGCGAGAGCCGGACCGGCCAGGCTCGCCGCGCCGAACGTCATGGCGTCGAGCGCGTTCGCCCGGGGCAGGCCGTCACCGGCCACCACCTGCGGCAACTGGGCCGTCCAACCGCCCGACAGGGCCGGTCCCAGCAGCCCCGTCGGCACCGCGACCAGGAGGACGACGGCGAACGGCAGGCGGCCGAGCCCCGCCAGGATCACCCCCAGACCCGCCGCGTACAGGGCGAGTGCCCCGGCCAGCAGGTGGCCCGGCCGTTGCGACCGGTCGAGAAGCGCCCCCAGCACCGGCCCTCCCACCACGGCGGAGACCGTGATGCCCGCGAGCAGCGACGAGGCGTCGGTGGCCGAACCGGCAAGGGCGAATCCCGCCAGCAGGAGCGCCGGTCCCGACATCTCGTCCCCGGCACGGGCGGCCACCGCCCCGGCGAGGTACCAGGAGAGTGAGTAACGCTTCTTCATCGGCGAGACGTTACGGAGGTAACTCAAAAATTGGCAAGATGCGTTACATTCGCCGGATGCTCTCCCACGTCGACGACTGGTCCGCCCGGCACTCGGTCCTGGCCACGGCCCGCCGGACCGCCGCCCTGGTCAACGCGCTCGCCGATGACGGCCCCGATCCCGCGCACATCGCCGACGTGCTCCGGGCCCACGGGGAGACGGGCCCCCTGGACCTCACCCCCGCCGATGTCGACGCGATGCGCGCCGCCGCCGCACTGCTGCGCGAGGTCTTCGCCGCCGAGCACGTCGACGCAGCCGCCCATGTCCTCAACCGCCTCCTGAGGGGGCACACCGGACAGCTCCGTCTGACGTCCCACGGCGGCGGCAGCCCCTGGCACCCGCACCTCGACGGCGACGACGACGCCCCCTGGGACGAATGGCTCCTCGCCTCGTCATGCATGGCCCTGACGGTCCTGGTCTGGGACCGCCGGCGCCCGCCCGGCCGGGTCTGCGCGTCGTCCGGCTGCCGGAACGTCTTCATCACCCAGGGCGGCGGCCCGGAACGCCGCTACTGCTCGCGCCGGTGCGCGACGCGCGAACGGGTCGCGGCCCACCGCTCACGTTCCGTCTGAGGGCCTGCCCGGCGGACCGGCCCGGCCCGGACCGGACCGCGTCCCGGCCGGAGGGCACCCGACAGGCTCCGGGCGGGCCGACCGCGCGTCCCCGCTCCCGCCCCCGTCCCTGTCCGGCCCCGCGCGTCAGTCGTGCTCCGACGCGCACTCGGCGGAGAAGTCGCAGAGCGCCGCCCGGTCGGGACGGCCCGTCTTGTTCAGCAGACTCGCCATGTGCTTCTCCACCGTGCGCGGCGAGATCGACAGCCGCCGGGCGATCTGCTGGTTCCCCGGTCGCTCCGCCAGCAGTACGAAGACCTCGTACTCGCGCGGCGTCACGCCGCTCGTCCGCAGCGGGGCCGGAATGCGGTCCCAACCGCCCCGGTGCTGCCCGACACTCGCCCCGGCCTGCCGCAGTTCGGCCCGGCAGGCCGCCGCGACCGGCTGGATCCCCGCCCCGTAGAAGTACTCCTCCGCCACCCGCAACCAGCCCACCGGATCACCCCACTTGTCGGCGAGCGCCGCACCGGCCACCAGCCGCAGCGCCAGATGGCGGGCCAGCGGGAAGGTCGCCGCGTCCGCGACGGCGGCCCGGACCGTCCGCGCCGCCCGGTCCGCCTCACCCTCCCTGCCCAGCAGCACCGCGTCCGCCAGCCGCAGGAACAGCTGGTTCCAGGCGAGGTCCGCGCCGGGGCTCTCCAGCACCGAGGCGAGGTCCGCGCGCCCGCCCCGCCCGTCGAGGGTCCGCAGCAACGGGCGCAGGCCGTAACGCCCGCTCAGGTAGAAGTAGCTGGGGTGCTCGCGCTCCCAGGCGAGCGACGCGTCCAGATCGGCCAGCGCCCGCCCCCGGTCCTCCTCCAACAGCGCCGCGAACGCACGGCAGAGCCCCAGGTGCAGCGGTACGAGCAGGGACTCCTCCCCGCCCGCGCGACGGAAACGGACCAGGGCCCGGTCCAGCTCCCGTCTTCGGCCCCGGTGCGCCGCGAGCGTCGCCGAGGCCAGCAGCAGGTAGCGGTGCGCGCCCAGATTGCGTATCCGGGCACTGGCGGCCACCGACCGCTCGATGATCTCCTGCGCACCATCCCACTCGCCGCGCATCACCGCGTTCATGGCGAGCAGCCCGTCCACGGTCTGCGTCGGCACCAGCGCGCCCAGCGACTGGGCGGCGGTCCGGGCCGTCTCCAGCCGGGCCGGGTCACCGGTCCGCATGAACGTGTTGGCCCCGAGCCGGACCAGCGCCTCCACCCGCCACACCGGCAGGGTGTGGTGCTCGGCCACCGAGAGCATCCGTTCCAGGCAGGAGTCGGCCTCGTCGAAACCGTCCTCCCGGGACAGCAGCGCCAACAACTGCCAGGCCTGGCAGGCGACTACGGGAAGATCCCGCTCCTCCGCGACGGCCGCCGCCCGCCGGGCCGCCTCCCGGGCGGCCCCCTGCTGTGCGGGGCGGCCCTGGCCGGGCAGCAGCGCCAGGTGTCCCTCCACCACGTCGAGCGCCGCCACCTTCTCCGGCCGGGGGGTCGTGCCCAGCATGCTCCGTGCGGCCCGGATCTGACCGGCCGCCTCGTCCGTGCGCTCCGCCATCACGGCCGCCCAGGCGATCCGGACATGGGTCTCGCCACGCTGCTCGGCCGCCTCGGAACGGGCCGGCACCGGAGGGAGTTCGGCCGCCAGCGCCAGGGCCGTGTCCAGTTCGCCCGCCTCGGCACGGGCGACCGCGAGGGATTCGGTGACCGCCCGCACATCGGTCTCGTGGGCCAGCGAGCGGGCCCGTTCCAGCAGGATGACGGCGGAACCTGACGCGCCCGCGGCGAGCATCCGCCGACCGACGGCGGCGAACTGCCGCGCGGCGCCGTGCCTGTCACCCCCGGACATCTGCAAGGAAGCCATCAACTGGAGCTGCTCGTCCCCGAGTTCACCCGCCACCGCCTCCAGGGAATGGGCCGCGCGACGGGCCAGCGCGGCGCGTTCGGCCGGGGCCAGCGACGCCACCAGGGCCTCGGCGGTCAGCGCGTGGCGGAAGGTGTAGCGGTCGGGGTCCGCGCCGTCCGGGGCGATGATGCTCGCCTCGACGGCGGACCGCAGATGACTGAAGAGCGTGCGGTCGTCCAGCCCGGCGACGGTCTGGAGCACGGTGACGGAGAACTGACTGCCCAACGTTGCCGCGCACAGCAGCAGTTCGCGCACCGGGGCGTCGAACCGGTCAAGTCGGCGCGCCCAGCTCCGCACCACCCCGGTCGGCACCGCCGGGTCCACGTTCCCGAACGCCTGCCACCGGTCGTCGACGTGCCGCAGCTGGCCGGAGTCGAGAAGGTCGGCGAGCAGCACCTCGACCAGGTACGGATTGCCCCCGGCCCGGCCGGTCAGCCGCTCATGGGTGGCCGACGGCACCGCGCACGGGGTGGTCTCCAGGCAGGAGGCGGCCATCTCCCGCACTTCCGCGTCGTCGAGCGGTGCCAGCTCGCGCACGGTGGCGACCTGCCGCTGCTCCGCCGCGCGCACCAGGTCCAGGGCCACGCCCGGTTCCGGCCGCAGCGTGCCCAGCAGCAGCACCGGCAGCTCCGCCACGTTGTCGACGACGTACTCCACCACGGCGATCGTCTCGGTGTCGGAGTCGTGCAGGTCCTCCAGCAGGATCACGCAACCGTGTTCCTTGCCGAGCACCGACAGCAGCCGCAGCAGCGCCTCCGCCAGCTCGATCACCGTCTCCGGATAGCCCGGGGAGGAGTCCCGGCGCCACTCCGGCACCAGCCGGGCCAGCGCCGGACGGTACGGGTCCAGCTCCGTATCGGTGGGCGGCCCGGACGCCCGGAACCGCGAGGACAGCGCCTCGATCAGCGGCCGGAACGGCACGACGAGCCCGGTCGACGTGGCCCGGCCGCGCAGCACCGGCATGCCCCGCGCGTACGCCCGGTACGCGCACTCGCCGACGAGTCGGGACTTGCCGATGCCCGCGTCCCCGACAAAGAAAACCGCACGCCCCGAACGTCGCGAGGCGTCGTCCAGGGCGTGGTTCAGCAGGGCGGTCTCTGCGACTCTCCCGACAATCACCGACGAAGTGGCACGCATGGACGCAGGCTACTTGAGCGGAAACCGTCCGGGGAGTATGCCAAACCGCTTGTTCTGTCGCTCAGTTGAGTTGATTCCGTCGATCCGGGCCGATCCGGGCCGATCCTGGGCCGACCGGGTCAGTACGGCGCGGTCATCGTGGTGAACGGCGGATCGATCGTGGAGCCGTACTCGCTCTCCGAGACGCTCAGGAGTCTGCTGCGCAGACCCAGCCCACCGTGCGCACCGAGTGCGATCCGCCCTGCGGGGTGCTCCGCGGTGCCGTCGTCGAGGAGTTCGGTGGTGTGGAGGGCCAACACGTTGTTGGTCTGCATGGTTCCTGCCTCTTCTCGTGTTCGCGTGAATGGTGAACGGCACGTGCGTGGCCCGTCGGATCGTGGCCCGTCGGATGGTGTTGGGTTGTGTGTCGGGCCGTGGTGTGCGGGAGTGTTCGTGGTGTGCGGTGCGTGCCCTCCGCCCGCGGCGAGCATGACGACTGCCGCGGCCTGCGGGACATCCGGTGTACGGGACGTTCGGTGCAGTGCATGTGCGGTGTACGGGCTGCCCGTTCGCCGGCCGACCGGCCCGGGGCACCCCTGTGCTCACCCCGTCGACACCGGCTCGGCGGGGTCGGCGAGCAGCAGCAGCGACGGTACCCGGTCGGGGAATCCGGCTCGCAGCAGACCGTGTCCGATCCCCGCGAGCCCGGTCAGCAGACCCGGATGCGGCACCTGCCCGGGGGTTCCGCAGCGCGGCCCGGTCCGGTCGGCCGCCGCGAGCAGGGCCCCCGCCCGCTCCACCCAACGGGTGCGGGCATCCGTCGTCGTTCCCGGACGCAGCAGTTCGAGCACCCCCAGCTCGCCGTGGCACAGGCTGTCGTCGAGCGGCGGGTCCGCCCGTGCGATGTCCGCCACCGCCTCGCCCGCCCAGGCCGCGAGTGCCGGATCGGCCAGCGCGGCCGGACTGTCCAGCACGGCCAGCGCCACGCCCGTCCGGCCCCGGCACCAGGAGCTGCCCGCGTCCACGGTTCCGGTCGCGGACCGAAGCGCCGCGAGCCCCGAGGAACGATATGGTTCGCCGCCGCCCGCCTCGGCGAAGCGCAGCAACGCCCAGCCGATCCCGGCGGACCCGTCGGCGAACCCCGCGCCGTCCGGCAGCGGTGCCTCGCGCAGCAGTCCGGCACAGTGCTCCGCGTCGTGCCACAGATCCGTCCGCCCGGTGGCCCGGTACCCGGCGAGCAGGCTGACCAGCCCGCCGGCCGTGCCGCCGCGCACCCCGCGCTCGTTCTCCTCGACGGCCGCCGCACGGGTCAACCTCAGGGCGGGCACGACGAGTTCACGCAGCCGCGGATCGTCCAGCGTCTCGGCGACCTGCCCCAGTACGTAGGCGATGCCACCGAGCCCGGCGAACGCGCCCGAGCCCACCGCGCCGAGATCGTCCGGGCGGGCGTGCAGCGCGTCCAGCAGTCCGGCGAGGGGCGCCAGGGCGTCCCGGGCGGCGGTGGCGTAGCGGTCCGCACCGGTGAGTGCGGCGAGCTGGGCGAGGAAGTACGCCGTGCCCGTGTAGCCGCTCGCCGTGTCGGCGGCCATCGGCCCCAGCCGCCAGTAGCGTTCGCCGAGCAGTTCCAGCCCGATCCAGTTCAGCCGGGTGGGCCCCGAGTACGCCTGGGACACCAGCTCGTCGCCGACCGACCGGGCCGCCGCGAGCAGGTGCTCCGGTTCCGGTGCGGTCGCCGCGGTACGGGCCCTGCGCGGCCCGTGTCCGCCCCCGTGGGCGGGCTCGCGCGAGGTGGTCACCATCGCGGCCCGGATGATCCGCTCCTGGTCCTGACGGTCGACCGTGTCCATGGCCGTCAGCTTCCTGCGGACCAGGGACAGCCCCGTCCGGGCGAGCGTTCCGGGCAGCTGGCGGCCGGTCGCGCTCCACAGATCGGTGCGTTCCGGCACGGCGGTGAAGAGCGGGACGTCCCCCGCCCACAGCTGGGCGAGTTCCTCGTCGAGCAGGCCGGGCAACGCGGCGGGCCCGAGGAGATCGGTCCCCAACAGGGCGAGCACCTCGTGCCGTCGGCCCGCGTCCCGCATCAGGTCAGGATGCGTGGACTCGTCGAGGAGCGTCGTGTAGACCCAGGTCGGACGGGCCACCACCCGCACCTCGTCGTGCGTGAACTGCTCCAACAGCCCGCCGGGGTGCAGGAGTTCGGACCTGGCCTGACAGATCGCGGTGTACCCGGCGCGGAATCCCGCACGCAGTGACCGGGTGAAGGCGGACGGATCGGCCGGAGTGCCGCTCAGCCGGGGCCGGTTGGCGGATTCGCCGAAGCGGCCCGGCCGCCGCACCAGTCGCATCCGGTCCGTTCCCGCGTCGGCCCAGTCGGCGGTGCTGACCGGGGAGGAGGCGGCCTGCCCGCCGCCGATCCCCGACATGTCGAGCGCCGTCTCGTCCCCGACGAGGAGTTGCGGCAGCAGCCCCACCCGGTGCACCGAGTCGTGCAGGGCACGGGCCGCCGGATCGTCCGACTCCGCGGCCGGCAGCGGAGGGTGGAACAAGGTCTCGACGTCGATGAGCATGGGGTGCTCCCCGTCGGCGATCAGGTTCTCGTAGTGCAGATCGGTCCCGTCCAGGGCGTGCAGCAGGGCGAGCAGCGCGCCCTGGCGCCGGTAGAAGGACTCGACCTGGCGGGTCGTGCGGCAGGGCCGCTCCGCGGCCCACTCCACCCAGCCGTAGGTCCCCCGGTCCAGCAGGACGAGCGAGCGCAGCCCGGGTGTGCCGGGAAGTGTGTTGAACCAGCTGACGAGTTCGTTGAAGTGCCGGTGCACGGCGAGCGGACGCGGCTTGTAGACGAGCCGGGAACCGTTCTCGAACCGGAGCAGCATCACGGTCCGCCCGCCCCGGTGTCCGTCCCCGGCCCCGGGTTCGACCCCGACGAGCCGCCCGCGTCGCCCGCCCTCCGGGGCCCTGCCCGGAAGGATTCGCCGGTCGGCGGCGAACCGGGTCAGCATCTCGGCGAGCGACGCGGAGGCGTCGAGCGCGGCCCGTGCCAGGATCCGGGCGAGAACCGGATACGCGGTGAGGAGGGCGGCCAGCCCGTCCCGGGAGCCGGTGAGCCGTACGAAGTCCGCGAACCTGTCCTCGGGGCTCGCCCCGGCCAGGCGTCCCGCCGTGCGCGCCGCGTGCAGCTCCAGGACCAGGGTGCGGGCCGCGAGCCGGGCGAGCCGCCCGGCCAGATGCCGCTCGAAGTCGGCCCGTACGGCGGTCAGATCGGCGGATGCGCGCAGCCCCCGGGGCACCTCGTTCAGCAGGCGCTCCGCCGCGCGGATGGTGAACGGGGCGAGGACGCGCTCGAAACCGCGCAGCCCCGGAAAGCCTTCCTCGCCACCGATCGCCGGCCGCTCGGGGGCCGAGGAGACCACCTCCTGGGCGAACGCCGCCCAGTCGGGCACCCGTTCGCGCGATGCCTCGCCGTCGGTCAGTGCAGGCGACCACCAACGCCCCTCGGGCAGAAGGGAGTCGGCCTTCGGGTGCCGTTCCGCCTCCAGCAGGCCGACCCGTTCGACGGCCGGGTCCGCGGCCGTCGACGGACGTGTCGCGGGGGAGACGCACAGCCGCCCGCCGTCCACCGGATTGTTCCCCGTCATCGCACCTCCTCGGTCCGGCGCCGGCCCCACCGGTCCGCCACGCCCCATACTTCCGGCGCGACGCCCGTCGGGCATGGGGGCTGCACCCCCATCTTTCCGCCCCCGCGTCGGGCCGGGGGCCGGTATGCGGCAGCCATGGGCGGTGCGCGGAGGTCGTGGCCGGTACGAGGCAACTGGGGGCCGGTACGGTGCGGCCGAGGGCCTGACCGTGTATTCGCGGCCCGCTGTCCGCCGTGCGCCCCGTCCGGGGCGGCGCCGCGAAGGCCGCCCGTACCGTCGCGGGGCTACGGGGCTACGGGGCTACGGGGCTACGGGGCGCGGGTCGTCACCGCCCGCGCGGCGCCGCAGTCGACCCCCGGACCATCAGCTCCGCCGCGATGGTGGCGATGCCGCCCGGCGGGGGCGTCTCCTTGCCCATCGCCAGCCTCCCCGCCCGCGCACCCGCCTCCGCCAGCGGAAGCCGCACGGTGGTCAGCGCGGGGACCGCGTCCACCGAGAACGGCAGATCGTCGAAACCGGCCACCGAGACGTCCTCGGGGATGCGCAGCCCGCGTTCCCGGACCGCCGCGCAGGCGCCCAGTGCCACCGTGTCGTTGGCGGCGACGACGGCCGTCATCTCCGGTTCGCGGTCCAGCAGTTCGAGGGTGGCCGCGTAGCCGGAGCGCCGGTCGTAGGAGACGTGGACGGTGAGCCGGTCCTCGTCCCGCGCATCCCCCGGCCACCCCTGCCCGCCGGCCGTTCTCCCGGCCCCAGCAGTCCTCCCGGCCTCCGCCGCCCCGCCTACGGCGAGCCCCGCCGCACGCATGGCGTCCCGGTGGCCCTCCAGCCGGTGCCGGGTCGTCGTGCGCTCCGCCGGGCCCGCGACGTAGCCGATCCGCCGGTGGCCGAGCGAGAGCAGATGCTCGGTGAGACGGCGTGCGCCGCCCCGGTTGTCGAAGGCGAGCGCGGCCACGAACGCCTCGCCGTCCGGCAGCGGGGGCCGCCCGCACAGCACCACCCGGGTGCCCGCGTCCGCGAGCTTCGTGAGCTTGGCGGAGATCGCCGCCCGGTGCGCCGGATCCTCCACGGCGCCACCGGTCAGGACGACCGCCGCGGCACGCTGGCGCTGGAGCAGCGTCAGGTAGGTGAGCTCGCGCTCGGGGGAGCCGCCCGTGTTGCAGACCACGGCGAGCTTCTCGCCGCCCGCCCGGCCCGACCCGTCCCCGGGGCCCCCGATCTCGGCCTGCGCCGCCCCCGCCATGATCCCGAAGAACGGGTCGGCGATGTCGTTGACCAGGATGCCGACCAGGTCCGACGTGGCCGCCGCCAGCGAACTCGCGGGCCCGTTGAGCACGTAGTCCAGGTCGTCCACCGCACGCAGCACCCGCTCCCGGGTGGACGCGGCCACCGGGTAGTTGCCGTTCAGCACACGGGAGACGGTGGCCGGGGACACCCGGGCGCGGGCCGCCACGTCCGCCAGGGTGACTGTCATCGATTTCCTCCGAGGAACGACACGGGTGAGCACGGGGGAAGGAGCCGTCCGCGGGACCCCCTCTTGTCCGAGCCGCTGTTCGCAGGCTAGCGTCATACGCGATAGAAAGCGCTTGCTACGCCGATGTCGACCACGATGCCCGTGCTCGCCCCGGCTCTATGGGCTCCATGGAGGAACTCTCGTGACACGCAGGACAGTGCGCATCGCCATGAACGGCGTGACGGGTCGCATGGGATACCGGCAGCACCTGGTGCGCTCGATCCTCGCGATCCGCGAACAGGGCGGCCTCGACCTCGGCGGCGGCGACGTGCTGTGGCCCGAGCCGGTCCTGGTCGGCCGCCGCGCCCACGCGCTGGAGGAGCTCGCCGAGCGGCACGGCCTGACCGAATGGTCCACCGACCTCGACGCGGTCCTCGCCGACGACAGCATCGACATCTACTTCGACGCCCAGGTCACCTCGGCCCGCGTCGAGGCGATCAAGAAGGCCATCGCGGCGGGCAAGCACATCTACACCGAGAAGCCCACCGCCACGGACGTCGAGGGCGCCCTGGAGCTGGCCCGCATCGCCCGTGACGCGGGCATCAAGCACGGCGTCGTCCAGGACAAGATCTTCCTGCCGGGCCTGCTGAAGCTGAAGCGCCTCATCGACGGCGGCTTCTTCGGCGAGATCCTGTCCGTGCGCGGCGAGTTCGGCTACTGGGTCTTCGAGGGCGACTGGCAGGAGGCCCAGCGCCCGTCGTGGAACTACCGCGCCGAGGACGGCGGCGGCATCGTCGTCGACATGTTCCCGCACTGGGAGTACGTCCTCCACGAGCTGTTCGGCCCGGTCACCACCGTCCAGGCGCACGTCCAGACGCACATCCCGACGCGCTGGGACGAGCAGGGCAAGCCGTACACCGCCACCGCCGACGACGCCGCGTACGGCATCTTCCAGCTGGCGAGCGGCGCCGTCGCGCAGATCAACTCCTCCTGGGCGGTCCGGGTCAACCGCGACGAGCTCGTCGAGTTCCAGGTCGACGGCACGCACGGCTCCGCCGTGGCGGGCCTGCGCAACTGCCGCGTCCAGCACCGCTCGGCCACCCCCAAGCCGGTCTGGAACCCGGATCTCCCGGTCACCGAGTCCTTCCGCGACCAGTGGCAGGAGATCCCCGACAACGCGGTCTTCGACAACGGCTTCAAGGCCCAGTGGGAGCTGTTCCTGCGCCACATCGTGCTCGACGAGCCGTACGCCTGGGACCTGATGGCCGGCGCCCGCGGCGTCCAGCTCGCCGAGCTGGGCCTGAAGTCCGCCGCCGAGGGCCGCCGCCTCGACATCCCGGAACTGTCCCTGTAACGACGCCCCCCTCACGTACCGCACGCCGCGGCACGTACCACCGGCGCACACCGCACCCACCGGCGCACTCCGCACGCATGGTGCGCACTGCGCCGGTGGTGCGCACCGCGGCGCACGCGGCGCGTACCGCACCCACGGAGCATCGGAGCCGACCCCCGTGACCATCCACCTCCCGCAGGGCCCGTACGAGCCCCGCACCACCCCGCTCGACCTCGCCCCGGCCGGGGCGCCGCTCGCCTCCCGTACGGTCTTCTCCGCGGCCCACGTGGTGGCCGACCCGTACGCCGACATCAGCCCCGACGACCCCGCCGCCGTCGACTGGGACGCCACCCTCGCCTTCCGCCGTCACCTCTGGTCGCACGGTTTGGGCGTCGCCGAGGCGATGGACACCGCCCAGCGCGGCATGGGCCTGGACTGGGCGGGCGCCGCCGAACTCATCCGCCGGTCCGGCGCCGAGGCGAAGGCCGTCGGCGGCCGCATCGCCTGCGGTGTCGGCACCGACCAGCTCCCCGCCGGGCCCGCGACCCTCTCCGAGGTCCGCGCCGCCTACGAGGAGCAGCTCGCCGTCGTCGAGGAGAGCGGCGCCCAGGCCATCCTGATGGCCTCCCGCGCGCTCGCCGCGGCGGCACAGGGCCCCGAGGACTACCTGGAGACCTACGCACACCTGCTGCGCCAGGCATCCGAGCCGGTGGTCCTGCACTGGCTCGGCCCGATGTTCGACCCGGCGCTGGACGGCTACTGGGGTTCCGCGGACCTCGATGCCGCCACCGACACCTTCCTGAAGGTCATCGCCGAGCACCCGGACAAGGTCGACGGCATCAAGATCTCCCTGCTGGACGCGGAGCGCGAGATCGACGTGCGCCGCCGCCTGCCCGGCGGGGTCCGCTGCTACACCGGCGACGACTTCAACTACCCCGAACTGATCGCGGGCGACGAGCAGGGCTTCAGCCACGCGCTGCTCGGCATCTTCGACCCGCTCGGCCCGCTGGCCGCCCGCGCGGTCCGCGTCCTGGACACCGGCGATGTCCAGGGCTTCCGTGAACTCCTCGACCCCACGGTCGAGTTGGCCCGCCACCTCTTCCGGACGCCCACCCGCTTCTACAAGACGGGCGTGGTCTTCCTCGCCTGGCTGGCCGGCCACCAGGACCACTTCACCATGGTCGGCGGCCTCCAGTCCGCCCGCTCGCTGCCGCACCTGGCCAAGGCGTACGAACTCGCCGACCGGCTCGGCCTGTTCCCCGACCCGGAACTCGCCGAGTCCCGCATGCGCACCCTGCTCGCCGTCAACGGCGGAAACGGAGGCACCCGATGAGCGACGGCCGTCTCTCCATCAACCAGGAGACCGTCAAGCAGTGGTCGCTGCCCGAACTCGCCAAGGGCTGCGCCGAGGCGGGCATCGACAAGGTCGGCCTGTGGCGGGCCCCCGTCCAGGAGTACGGCGTCGAGCGCACGGCCGCCCTCCTCAAGGACCACGGCCTCAGTGTCACCAGCCTCTGCCGGGGCGGCTTCTTCACCGCGCTCGACCCGGCGGAACGGGCCCGCGCCCTTGACGACAACCGCGCCGCGATCGACGAGGCGGCGGCCCTGTCCACCGACACCCTGGTCCTGGTCTCCGGCGGACTCCCCGCCGGGAGCAAGGACCTGCACGGCGCCCGCGAACGCGTCGCGGACGCCCTGGCCCAACTGGCCCCCTACGCGGCCGAGCGCGGCGTGCGTCTCGCCATCGAGCCGCTGCACCCGATGTTCGCCTCGGACCGCTGCGTCGTCTCCACGCTCTCCCAGGCCCTGGACCTCGCGGAACGCTTCCCCGCCGACCAGGTCGGCGTGGTCGTCGATACGTACCACATCTGGTGGGACGACCAGGCTCCCGCACAGATCGCGCGGGCGGGCGCCACCGGCCGCATCCACTCCTTCCAGCTCGCCGACTGGATCACCCCGCTCCCGGCCGGAGTCCTGCTGGGCCGGGGCCAACTCGGCGACGGCTCCGTGGACTTCCGCGCCTTCCGCTCGCTCGTCGAGGCCACCGGCTTCGACGGCCCGATCGAGGTGGAGATCTTCAACGAGGCCCTCTGGGCCCGCGACGGCGCCGAAACCCTCGCGGAGGTCGCCTCCCGCTACGCCGAGCATGCCTGCTGACAAGGCTCTTTGCCAACAGGGCAAAGAGATCGCAAAGTCGTGCAACCGTTCGGGTGGCCGCTGAGTCATATCTGACGTCGGGCGCTTCCGGGGTGGGATCCGGGGGGATCGGGAAGCCCTGACGGAGGGGGATACGAGGGGGGTCCGGTCATCACGACCGGGCCCCGTTTCGTTGTGCGACGCGATGCGCTGCACGCCTTGGCCGAGCTGTCCGGCTCCGTCGGGCTCCGGGAGCACCGCCACGGTGCGGGACCGGCGCCACGAGGCGACGGGAGTCGTTCGGGTGGCCCGAAAACCGCAGGTCGGCAGAGATCCCGGCCATGTGCGCACGTGACGCCGCCCCGGTGGTTCCCGCCTGATGGCGAGAACCCGCCGGGGACTCGCGAGCGTCAGGCGGTGAGGTGTCCGTCCTTGACCGCTGCGACGAATGAGGACCAGCCGTCCGTCGAGAAGACGATGGCCGGGCCGGTGGGGGTCTTGCTGTCGCGGACGGGGACCGAGGTGTGGCCGTCGGCGACCTCAAGGCATTCGCCGTTGGCTCCACCGCTGTAGCTGGACTTGAGCCAGCCGGTCAGGAGCGGGCTGTCAGTGCTGGCGGTGTTGGTGTTGTTGTGCATGTTCGTGTTCCTCTGCGATGGCCCGGACCAGCGCCACCGACTTCCGCAGTGGGGCGGCGTCGCCCAGGGCGAGACTGTAGGAGTTGTGTCAGGCGGTGAGGTGTCCGTCCTTGACCGCTGCGACGAATGAGGACCAGCCGTCCGTCGAGAAGACGATGGCCGGGCCGGTGGGGGTCTTGCTG
>NZ_JBHJWQ010000016.1:183088-191129 GCF_042266885.1 Streptomyces sp. NPDC056061
GTCGCGGACGGGGACCGAGGTGTGGCCGTCGGCGACCTCAAGGCATTCGCCGTTGGCTCCATCGCTGTAGCTGGACTTGCGCCAGCCGGTCAGGGGCGTGCCGTCAGTGCTGGTGGGTTGGGTGCTGCGCATGTTCGTGTTCCTCTGCGATGGCCCGGACCAGCGCCACCGACTTCCGCAGTGGGGCGGCGTCGCCCAGGGCGAGACTGTAGGAGTTGTGACAGGCCGAGACCAGCGCCGGATCGTCCATCAGGTACCCGGTGCGATGCCCCTCGACGTAGGCCACGGGGGCCGCGTCCGCGAAGGACAGCAGGTAGAGCATGCCTCCCATGAGAGCGTGTGCGCCTGCCGCGAGGGTCAGCACATGCAGCCGCAGGCGACCGGCATCGGCCATGTCCGCGATTTTATGCAGCTGTTCCGCCATCACCGACGGCCCGCCGACGCACCGCCTGAGTGCGGCCTCGTCGAGCAGCGTCCACGCTACGGGCGAGGACGGCTGGTCGAGCAACTTGCCCCGTTGGGCGCGGCTGACGATCAACTCGTCAAGCTCCTCCGCGCGGTAGTTCGGGCGATACGCCTCGAACACCGCACGGGAGTACGCCTTCGTCTGGAGCAGCCCCGGGATGAGAGCGGCCCCGTACTGACGGATCTCGGTGGCCTCGCGCTCCAACTCGGCCACCATTGTGAAGTAGTGGGCAAACGGTGTGTCCAGATCCTCCAGCCACCGCGCGAAGAACCCGTCCGTGCCCAGCGCGATATCGAGCCGCTGCGCGTCCTTCGGGCTCGGCAGCCGTCGCCCCGCCTCGTAGTGGCTGATGAGTGTGGGCGAGCAGACGATCAACTCGCCCAGCGCCTCCTGGGTCAGCCCGGCGGCCAGCCGTCGTAACCGCAGCTCCTCGCCGTACTTCTCCCGGGGTGTACGTGGCTTTCGTTTCGTTCCCATGCGGTTCCGTTCTCCCGGTCTTGACCGACGCGCTGTCATCCCCGACCCTCTGGCAGCGTAGCGACGAACGACCCCACTCTGTGATGGGTTCACTACGGAAAGAAGTGGCCGACCTCGCACGAAGAGCCCCCGCGACCGACGCGACCGGTCCGGGGGTGCGGCCATCCCGAGAAAGCAGGCTGACATGACGCACGCTATCGCCCGGCTGTTGGAGCCGGTGCTGTGTTTGCCGACCCCGGACCGGTACCGGCACCGGCAGCACCGGTGGCAACCACTGGACACACCTGTGCATGGCTGTCCCGTTCCCCAGGATCACGCCGACGGGTCGACCGTCCATCGGGTCGGCGAGCGTCCCCCGCACGATGAGGACGGCCCGCTGGTGCGGCCGTACTTCGTGGCGCACGAGGCGCACGAACGACAGGAGGCCGAGGCGCGTGCCGCCAAGGCTCGGCGACGGCGGGGCATCCGTCGCGGGGGATTCCTGGTCATCGCGCACGGTGCGGGCCTGCGGCCCCGGCCCGGACACGGAAGCGAGGCTGCCGTATGAGCGCGACCGTTCAGCAAACCGGGACTCCCGCGATGCGGTTGCTGCCGTGGACGGGAGAGGGCGGCAAACCCTGTTACCTCGTCGTGGGCGACGGCACCGGCGTTGTGTCGCAGATGGCTGACGACATGGAGGATCTCCAGCTCGACATGGCCGACGAACTGCTCGGCCATGCTGTCGATCTGCTGGCCGACCGCCGGGCCACGGAACCACAGATCCGCTTTCTGACCGACCGGCTCACCGAGTCGCTACGACAGGTCGTACGTGTCGCGGAGAGCCGGGGGTTGCGGCTCGGCGCGATCTCGTCGCTTCGCGCCGGCCCCGTTTCGGAGCGATGCGAACCGGAGCGGCACGAACCGGAGCGGCACGAACCGGGGCGGCGCGATCCTGAGCGCGGGGAACCGGATGTCGAAGTTCCGTGAATCCGCCACCGGCTTGACGGGCTCCCGTGCCGTCACGAAACCTGTTGAGGCAGCTCGGAGCAGACCTAGCGGCGGACCTTTCGACAGCACGGGGGCCTCCGGGGGGCCATTCCCAGGCCGCGCACCACCCAGTTCGAGGCGTTCGGCACGAACATCGCCTACGCCCGCACGATGGTGGATGCCGACCGGTATGTGGCGCCGTTCCAGCCCGGCCACGTCGCCAACTCGGCCTGGCCAATGGGCCGTTGAAGGGCAAGATCAAGGACCCGAGGGCCGGCCGGGCCAGTGCGCGTGAAGCCGCACTGAAGCCGGGCGCGCTCGCGCGGGATCCGGCGAGGGCGCGCGCTATCGGCCGAGTGGGCCGTCCGTCTCGGCGAGTGCCTTGATGCCGTTGAGCGTGCTCTCCATCCCGGCCCTCAGTTCCGCCACCCGGAACTCGATGATCTCCTCCTCCTGTTCCGGCCGCTGCGCGATGACCTCGGTGACCCCGCTGCGCCCCGGGCCCATGCGGACCGTCTGCCGCAGCCGGGTGCCGGTGGGTTCGGCCGCCAGCTCGTAGCGCCAGAACGCGGCGCACCGGGCCGGATCGAGCGTGGCCTCGCCGAACCTGCCGTCCGGGTCCGTGACGGCCCAGGCGAACGCCCGTTGTTCGTCCGCCTCCATCACGTGGGAGACGGTGCGCCACTCGCCGAGCAGCCGGTGGTGGTTGAAGCCTTCGAAGCGCGCGCCCACCACGGGCCGGTCCGCTCCGTCGAGCCAGGCCACGCGCTGTAACTCCGGGCTCAGCCGGGCAGGCAGGCCGATGTCGGCAACCAGTTCCCAGACCCGGGACACCGGCGCCTCCACATGGACGACGACCTCCACACGCGGACCGTCGGTATATCTCACGTCATCCCCCTCGTATCGGATTCGCCGGCCGTCCCGTCCCTTCCCGGTCGAGCCGCGCGACAGGCCCCGGCAGGATCTTCGCGCCCGGCACGGGCCACCGCCCCGGAACTCCTCATATGTGACGCGCGTCATAGGAGGGATTGCGTGAGGAGCGCCGACCTCGTCCCTCCCTCCCCGCGTACCGGAGGGGTCCGGCACGCCCGGCCGGGCCGCCTCGCGCCGCGTCCGGCTCCGGAGGCGGGTCGTCGGCCCCGGGAGGAGGGCCGGGCCCCGAAGCCGGGAAACGCGATGTCGGCGGGGCCCGATACCGTCGAACCATGTCCACCACGCCGAACATGGCCGTCCTCGAAGGTGTGCTGGAGCGCATCACGTACGCCAACGAGGAGAACGGGTACACCGTCGCCCGCGTCGACACGGGCCGGGGCGCGGGCGATCTGCTGACGGTGGTCGGCTCGCTGCTCGGCGCTCAGGTCGGCGAGTCGCTGCGGATGGAGGGCCGTTGGGGCTCCCACTCCCAGTACGGCAAGCAGTTCGTCGTCGAGAACTACACGACCGTGCTGCCCGCCACCATCCAGGGCATCCGCCGCTACCTCGGCTCCGGCCTCATCAAGGGCATCGGCCCGGTCATGGCGGACCGGATCACCACCCACTTCGGCGTCGACACCCTCGACATCATCGAGAACGAGCCGAAGCGCCTGGTCGAGGTGCCCGGTCTCGGGCCGAAGCGGACGAAGATGATCGCCGCGGCCTGGGAGGAGCAGAAGGCGATCAAGGAGGTGATGGTCTTCCTCCAGGGGGTCGGCGTCTCCACCTCCATCGCCGTCCGCATCTACAAGAAGTACGAGGACGCGTCGATCTCCGTCGTGAAGAACCAGCCCTACCGGCTGGCCGCCGACGTCTGGGGCATCGGCTTCCTCACCGCCGACAAGATCGCCCAGGCCGTCGGCATTCCGCACGACAGTCCGGAGCGGGTCAAGGCCGGCCTCCAGTACGCGCTGTCGCAGTCCACCGACCAGGGGCACTGTTTCCTCCCGGAGGAGCGGCTGATCGCGGACGGGGTGAAGCTGCTCCAGGTCGACACGGGTCTGGTCATCGAATGCCTCGCCGAGCTCGCCGAGGACCCGGAGGGCGTCGTACGGGAGAAGGTGCCCTCGCCCGAGGGCGGCGAGCTGGTCACGGCCATCTACCTCGTGCCGTTCCACCGGGCCGAGGTCGCGCTCGCCGCCCAGGTGAGGCGGCTGCTGCGCACCCCCGAGGAGCGGATGCCGGCCTTCCGGGACGTCGACTGGGACAAGGCCCTCGCCTGGCTCGCCACCCGCACGGGGGCCGATCTGGCCCCGGAGCAGGAGGCCGCGGTACGGCTCGCGCTCAGCCGCAAGGTCGCCGTGCTGACCGGCGGGCCCGGCTGCGGCAAGTCGTTCACGGTCCGGTCCATCGTCGAACTCGCCCGCGCCAAGCGGGCCAAGGTGGTGCTGGCCGCGCCCACCGGCCGGGCGGCCAAGCGGCTCTCCGAGCTGACCGGCGCCGAGGCGTCCACCGTGCACCGGCTGCTGGAGCTGAAGCCGGGCGGCGACGCGGCGTACGACCGGGACCGTCCGCTGGACGCCGATCTCGTCGTCGTCGACGAGGCGTCGATGCTCGATTTGCTGCTGGCCAACAAGTTGCTGAAGGCGGTGGCACCCGGTGCCCACCTGCTGCTGGTCGGGGACGTCGACCAGCTGCCGTCGGTCGGCGCGGGGGAGGTGCTGCGCGATCTGCTCGCCGACGGCAGCCCCGTACCGGCGGTCCGGCTGACCACGATCTTCCGCCAGGCCCAGCAGTCCGGGGTCGTCACCAACGCGCACCGCATCAACTCCGGGGTACCGCCCCTCACCCAGGGCCTCAAGGACTTCTTCCTCTTCGTGGAGGACGAGACGGAGGACGCGGGCAAGCTCGCGGTGGACGTCGCCGCCCGCCGTATTCCGGCCAAGTTCGGGCTGGACGCGCGGCGTGACGTCCAAGTCCTCGCCCCGATGCACCGCGGCCCGGCCGGTGCGGGCGTGCTCAACGGGCTCCTCCAGCAGGCCGTCACCCCGGGCCGCCCCGACCTGCCCGAGAAGCGGTTCGGCGGGCGGGTCTTCCGGGTCGGCGACAAGGTCACCCAGATTCGCAACAACTACGACAAGGGGGAGAACGGCGTCTTCAACGGCACGGTCGGCGTCGTCACCGCCCTCGACCCGGACGAACAGAAGCTGACCGTCCGTACGGACGAGGACGAGACGATCGACTACGACTTCGACGAGCTGGACGAACTCGCCCACGCCTACGCCATGACGATCCATCGCTCCCAGGGCAGCGAGTACCCCGCCGTCGTCATCCCGGTGACGAAGAGCGCCTGGATGATGCTCCAGCGCAACCTCCTCTACACCGCCGTGACCAGGGCCAAGAAGCTTGTCGTCCTGGTCGGCTCACGGCAGGCGATCGGGCAGGCGGTCCGCACGGTTTCCGCGGGGAGGCGCTGTACGGCGCTGGATTACCGGCTGGCCGGAGGCTTGGACGGAGGATCCGCGGAAAAAATGATCGATCAAATCGGTGGGAAACATCACGCGGCCCTTCCGGAACCGGAACGGAGGGGGCAGGATGAGTAAGCTCGCGGCACTCAGTGCCGCGAGTAGGTCCAATGGACGACCCCGAGTGCACTCTCCTGAGCCAAATGGGGGAGGGTGGAGAGACAGTCAGGGAACCTCGAAGAAGCACTACGTCGGTGAGGGATCACGTGAGCGACAACTCTGTAGTACTGCGGTACGGCGACGGCGAGTACACCTACCCGGTGATCGACAGCACCGTCGGCGACAAGGGCTTCGACATCGGGAAGCTCCGGGCCCAAACCGGTCTGGTGACGCTGGACAGCGGATACGGCAACACTGCCGCCTATAAATCCGCCATCACCTACCTCGACGGTGAGCAGGGCATTCTGCGCTACCGCGGCTACCCCATCGAGCAGCTCGCCGAGCGCTCGACGTTCCTTGAGGTCGCATACACCCTCATCAACGGTGAGCTTCCGAAGGTCGACGAGCTGTCGACCTTCAAGAACGAGATCACCCAGCACACGCTGCTGCACGAGGACGTCAAGCGGTTCTTCGACGGTTTCCCGCGCGACGCCCACCCGATGGCCATGCTGTCCTCGGTCGTCAGCGCCCTGTCCACGTTCTACCAGGACAGCCACAACCCGTTCGACGAGGAGCAGCGCCACCTCTCGACGATCCGGCTGCTGGCCAAGCTCCCGACGATCGCCGCGTACGCCTACAAGAAGTCGATCGGCCACCCCTTCGTCTACCCGCGCAACGACCTCGGGTACGTCGAGAACTTCCTGCGCATGACCTTCTCGGTCCCGGCCCAGGAGTACGAGCTGGACCCGGTCGTCGTCTCCGCGCTCGACAAGCTGCTCATCCTGCACGCGGACCACGAGCAGAACTGTTCGACCTCCACCGTCCGCCTGGTCGGCTCCTCGCAGGCGAACATGTTCGCCTCGATCTCCGCCGGTATCTCGGCGCTCTGGGGCCCGCTGCATGGTGGCGCCAACCAGTCGGTGCTGGAGATGCTCGAAGGCATCCAGGCCAACGGCGGCGATGTCGACTCCTTCATCAACAAGGTGAAGAACAAGGAGGACGGCGTCCGGCTGATGGGCTTCGGCCACCGCGTCTACAAGTCCTTCGACCCGCGCGCCAAGATCATCAAGGCCGCGGCGCACGACGTGCTGTCCGCACTCGGCAAGTCCGACGAGCTGCTCGACATCGCGCTGAAGCTGGAGGAGCACGCGCTCTCCGACGAGTACTTCGTCTCGCGCAACCTCTACCCCAACGTGGACTTCTACACCGGTCTGATCTACCGGGCCATGGGCTTCCCGACCGAGATGTTCACCGTGCTCTTCGCGCTCGGCCGCCTCCCCGGCTGGATCGCCCAGTGGCACGAGATGATCAAGGAGCCGGGTTCCCGCATCGGCCGCCCGCGCCAGATCTACACCGGCGAGGTCCTGCGCGACTTCGTCCCGGTCGAGGGCCGCTGAGTCACCGCACCACGCGGGGCCGCGCGCGAGCGGGGTCACGCACCACGCAGGGCCGGACACGACGCCGAGCCATGCACCACGGGGCCGTCCGGCCCCTCGCACCACCCGGCCGTCCGGCCGGTGATCTTCGCCCCGTGTACCGCGCTTTCGCACAGAGCGCGGTGTCCGGGGCGATTCGCGTGCCGGACAGAGAGAAGCGCCTCGCCATCGATCCCCCCACGGGCCGACAGCGAGGCGCTTCCCATGTCCCGGAGCGGATTCCCCCCACGGGATCCGGCCGGGCGTCTGTGGGAGCCGAAGCTCCTCGGTGTTTCCTCTACTTGCTGAGATGCGCGCTCTTCACTTGTACTTCCGGTGCGATCTGCCGGGGTACGTACGCACGGGAGGGCCGCTCAAAGCTCCCCGGTGCACGTGCCCCGGCCAACGCTTGCCCGAAGCGTCCCCCAAGACGCTTCGCGGACGTCCCCCAAGACGTCCTTGGCATCGCCCTCTTAGACTCGCGAACCCACCGGATGGTTACCCTGAAACCAGTGTGATCTAAGTCTCTTTGTGGAAGTTACGTGAAGGCGCGCAATCGCAGGCTGTTCGTCACGACGAAGACCGATGAGAGCGCCATCGCCGCTCCGGCAATCATAGGGTTGAGCAGGCCAAATGCCGCAAGGGGGAGGGCGATAACGTTATAGCCGAATGCCCAGAGGAGGTTGCCCCTGATGGTGGTCAGGGTGCGTCGCGAGAGCCTGATTGCATCGGCCGCCACCTTGAGATCTCCACGAACGAGCGTGAGATCGCTCGCCGCGATCGCGGCGTCCGTGCCGGTGCCCATGGCCAGCCCGAGGTCGGCGGTGGCCAGGGCCGCCGCGTCGTTCACACCGTCGCCGACCATGGCGACGGAACGCCCATCGGCCCGGAGCCGCTCGATGGCCCGGACCTTCTCCTCGGGCAGGACCTCGGCATGGACCTCGTCGATGCCGACGGCGCGGGCCACGGCGTCCGCCGAGGCGCGGTTGTCCCCGGTCAGCAGAACCGGTAGCAGGCCGAGCGCACGAAGCTCGGCGACGGCTGCCGGGCTGGTGTCCTTGACCGCGTCGGCGACTTCCAGGACTCCTCGTGCCTCGCCGTCCCAGGCGACGGTGATGGCGGTTCGTCCGGCGGTTTCCGCCTCGGTCTTGCGGTGGGCGAGGTCGGTGGGGAGGTGGATC